>NZ_VRUX01000412.1:0-3914 GCF_008039885.1 Methylobacterium sp. WL103 | reverse complement strand
TTTTTTCATGCAGCTGACGCACACCGAGCCAGGCTCCGGGCTCGTGGGCTCGGATATGTGTATAAGCGACTGGCCTGCGGGTGCTCTACGCGGGCCTGCTCGCCCAGCCGATCCCCGAGCGGTTCGAGGCGCTCGTCGCGGAGTTGGCGGCTCGGTCGGAAAAGGAGTCGGCGCGATGATCCAGGCCTGTGCCCCCGTCGGAACGCCCGCCGGCGCCGATTCCGAGATGCGCGACCTCCTGCTCGGCGCGATTCCCGCGCTGCGCGCCTTCGCGTTCTCGTTGACCTACGATTTCGACCGCACCGACGACCTCGTGCAGGACACGCTGATGCGCGCCTGGACCAAGGCCGAGAGCTTCCGCCGCGGGACCAACCTGACCGCTTGGCTGTTCACGATCCTGCGCAACCTGTTCTATTCCGAGCAGCGCAAGCGCAAGCGCGAGGTCGAGGATGCCGACGGCAGCCATGCCGGGCGGCTGACGAGCCTGCCCGAGCAGGAGGTCCGCGTGGAGATGCGGGCGTTCCAGAGCGCGTTGAACCTGCTGCCCCTCGCCCAGCGGGAGGCGCTGGTGCTCGTGGGCGCCCAGAGCTTCACCTACGAGGAGGCCGCCGAAATCTGCGGCGTCGCCGTCGGCACGATCAAGAGCCGGGTCAGCCGCGCACGGGGACGGCTGATCGAAACCCTCGGCATGGACGGCGCCGGCGACGTCGGCGCCGACGCCCATACCCGCGCCGCGCTCCAGGCCGGCTGAAAGCATCGTCAGGGTTTCGAGCACCAGGTTGCCAAGTCGTTGCTGAGGTTTATTGTCCTGGGCTGGCTTTTCCGGCGTCATGTGACCGTGACGGCGTGAAATCGGAACGAAACCTTTACGGATCAGCAAGATTTCGCGTCGTAGGTACGCTCCCTAGGAGCTCAGGGATGCGATGGAAGCTCGGCGGTGGAGTCACCGCAATTGCGATGCTCGGCGCGGTCACCGGGTCGGCGACCGATTCAGGGGTGGCGCAGCGCGCCGCCTGGCGCGCGACCTATGCCGCTCCGGCGACGATCCCGTTCCCCGACGAAAACCCCTACAGCCGGGCCAAGGCCGTTCTCGGCCGAAAACTGTTCTTCGACCCGATCCTCTCGGCCGACCGCGACCGCGCCTGCGTGACCTGCCACCTGCCCGACCTCGCCTGGGCGGACGGGCGCCGGCGCGCGCCGACCCGCGCCGATTCCGACACGGACCTGCGCACCCCGACCCTGCTCAACCTCGCCTGGCAGGAGGGCCGGCTCGGTTGGGACGGCAAGTTCCGCGATCTGGAAAGCGTCGCGTTCGTGCCGATCAGCGCCCCCGGCAACATGGGCTTGCCGGTCGAGGACGCCGTGGCCCGCCTCTCGGCGGATGCCGCCTACGTCGCCGCCTTCAAGGAGGCCTATGCCGACCCGGGCGTGACCAAGGCGCGGATCGAGGCGGCGCTCGCCACCTTCCAGCGCCTCATCGTGTCCGGCGCCAGCCCGTTCGACCGTTGGATCGCCGGCGACGAGGCGGCGATCCCGGTCGCGGCCAAGCGCGGCTTCGACCTGTTCAACGGCCGGGCGAACTGCGCCGCCTGCCACGGCGGCTGGGCCTTCACCGACGGCTCCTTCCACGACATCGGCACGGCCGTCGGCGCCGACCTCGGCCGCGGGCGCTTCGTCACGAACTCGCAGGTCCTGCGCTACGCCTTCAAGACCCCGGGCCTGCGCGAGGTCGCGGGCCGCGGCGCCTACATGCACGACGGGTCGATCGCGGCGCTGGAGGCGGTGATCGACCTCTACGACCGGGGCGGCATCGACCGGCCGAGCCGCTCGCCGGAGATCCGCCCGCTCAACCTGAGCGCGGACGAGAAGGCCGACCTGCTGGCTTTCCTGCGCACGCTGAACTCCGAGCCCGGGACCGGACCCGCCCTGGCGGATCTGACCGAGGCCGCACCGCGGCCGTAATACCAGACCTCGATGAGCCCGACTCATCGAGGTCTGGCCCCCGCGACTGCGGGGCGGCGGCAATCCGCCGGACCTCATGGGTTCCTACCCTTGAGACTCGGTATAAGTCTTTCTCGAACCGGGCGTTGACGCAGCGCGTCGTCCACGACGACGCTGAGCATCTTCAAGCGGGATGGATGACGGTTCGCACGACGCCCCGCGCTAAAGCATTTTCAAGCGAGGTGGATGCCGGCTCGCGTGAAGAAAATGCGACCACACAGCAGGTTAGAGCATTTTCTGTGATCCAGAGATCACGGAAAATGCTCTAGCGGAACAGTGGTAGCCCCGAGCCGAGCAGCGCGAGGCCGGCCACCAGCAGCAGGCCGCCGCAGGACTCGAAGGCGTGGGCGCGCAGGCCCGCCCGGGGCGCGAACGCGGCGAGACCGATCCCGGCCCCGAGACTGACCACACTTGTCAAACCGATCATCCGTCGCGTCCTCGCGCTGGGTCCGGCCGGCGACGTGGTCATCCGGCCCGGGCACGATGACCGGCGAACACTGAGCGAAGTCTTGCCGGGGCGGGGGCGCCCGGCGGAATCACGGCCCATGCTGAATGCCGCGTTGCCGGGGCGAGCCGTCTCGACTGAGATCGCGTACAGCCAGTTCTACACGCTTCCCACAGCGTTAACCTTTTCGACATGGATGTTAACAAACCCTTGGCGAAGTCGATCGGCTTAGTCCTAAATGCAGGCGTGGGGACTGTTCTGGCGGGTCGGTGCGAGGCTTCGATGCGGTTTTCCGAGTGGCGCTGTTCTTCTCCGTTTCTTGCCGGCGCCATGGCCCTCCCGGCGATCGTTCTGGCCAGCAGCGAGGCCAGCGCCCACGTGAAGTGGTTCTGCGCCTTCGACGTCGCCGGCCAGCCCCGCGGCCTCGAACAGGTGCTCTGCCTCGATTTCGAATGGCTCGTCGGCCTGTCGATCCTGTGCCTGATGTTCGGCTGCCTCGCCGAGGGCACCCCCCTCGGTACGGCGCTCCTGAACGCGCTCGACCGGGTCACCACGCGGGTGCGGGCCGACACCGGGTTGCTGGTGCGGGCGACGCTGGGCTTCTTCTTCGTCTCGCTCTGGACGATGGGCGGCATCATCCTCACCCCCGAGCTCAAGACCGACGCGGCCTGGATCCCGTGGTTCCAGCTGGCGCTCGCCACCTGCCTGATCTGGCACCGCACCCTGCCGCTGGCCGGCGCCGGCATCGTCGTCCTGTTCGGCTACGCCACCTGGTGCTACGGCGCGTTCCACTTGGCCGACTATCCAGTGTTCCTCGGCGTCGCCGCCTACCTGATCCTCACCGGCCTGAACCGCACCCTCTACGGCATCCGCCCCCTCGACGTGGTCCGCGCCGCCGCCGCCGTGACCCTGATGTGGGCCTCGGTCGAGAAGTGGGCCTACCCGGAATGGACCGCGCCCCTCTTGGCCGCCAAGCCCGAGATGACCTTCGGCGCGTCCCCTGAGCTGTTCATGAAGGCCGCCGGCGTCGTCGAGTTCACCCTGGCCTTCGCCCTGATCTGGACGCCCCTGGTGCGCCGGACCGCGGCGATCATCCTGGCCGCGATCTTCGTCTCCGCGGTGTTCGAGTTCGGCAAGGTCGACGCCATCGGCCATTCCGGGATCATCGTGGTCTTGGTCGCCATCGCCGCCGACGACGCCCGCATCGCCGTCCGCCGCCGCGACGTGGCGCTGGCTCCGGCCTATTACACGGTGGCGCTCACGGGCTTCCTCACGCTCTACTACGTCGGCCACGCCGCGATGTACGGCGCACTGTTCTCGGCGCATGTCATCTGATTGGATCGACGCGACGGATGTGGCGAACGGCCCCCGCGAGGGGGCCGTTTTCGTTTAGAGCGAAGCGCTCGGGACGAAGGCGCGGAGGATCACGGTGCGGTGGGGGAGGGCGGTCGGTGCGCTGGCCTTGGGC
>NZ_VRUX01000411.1:0-3916 GCF_008039885.1 Methylobacterium sp. WL103 | reverse complement strand
GGTGTGCTCGCCGAGCCTCGGCGAGCACACCGACGCGCTGCTCACGGAACTCGGCCTCGATTCGGAGCATATCGCGGACCTGCGGGCACGCGGCGTCGTCGCTGGCTGAGCCTCGCCGACAGGGCCGGACCCCGATCTCGAAAACGGCCGACGCCCGGAGCGAACCGGGCGCGGCGACGATGAGGAAGCCAGCATGACCGACACCCCGACCACCCTCCGCCGCGACGGCCGCATCGCCGTGATCACTCTGGCCTCGCCGCCGGTGAACGCGCTTGGCTCGGCCGTCCGCGAGAGCCTGCGCGACCGGATCGCGGAAGCGGGCGCGGACGAGGCGGTCGGCGCGATCGTGCTCACCGGTTCGGGCAAGCTGTTCTCGGGCGGCGCCGACATCACGGAGTTCGGCAAGCCGCCTCGCGGCATGGGCCTGGGTGAGCTGCTCGACATCATCGAGACCTCGTTCAAGCCGGTGGTCGCCGCGATCCACGGGCAGGCGCTCGGCGGCGGCCTCGAGCTTGCGCTCGCCTGCCACCACCGGGTCGCGACGCCCTCGGCCAAGCTCGGCCTGCCGGAGGTCAAGCTCGGCCTCGTGCCGGGCGCCGGCGGCACGCAGCGCCTGCCGCGGGTGGTCGGCCCGCAGAAGGCTCTGGAAATCATCACCTCGGGCCAGCCCGTCGGCGCCAAGGCCGCGCAGGCGATGGGGCTCGTCGATGCGTTGACCGGCGCGGACACGCTGGTGGCCGACGCGGTCGCCTTCGCCGAGCGCGTCCTGGCCGAGGGGCAGGCCTCGCCGCGCATCCGCGACCGCGACGACCGGATCGCCGAGGGTCGCGACAACCCCGGCCTTTTCGAGGCCTTCCGCAAGGCGAATGCGAAGAAGTTCCGCGGCTTCGAGGCGCCGGAGGGTTGCATCCGCTGCGTCGAGGCGGCCTGCAATAGACCGTTCGCGGAAGGCATGGCCTTCGAGCGCGAGACCTTCGAGCGGCTGATGCACGGCGCCCAGTCGATCGCCCAGCGCCACGTCTTCTTCGCCGAGCGCGAGGCCGCCAAGATCCCGGGCCTGGGCAAGGACACGCCGACCCGCGCGGTCGCCCGCGTCGGCATCATCGGCGCCGGCACGATGGGTGGCGGCATCAGCATGAACTTCCTCAACGCCGGCATCCCGGTGACGATCGTCGAGGCCAAGCCCGAGGCGCTGGAGCGCGGGCTGAAGACGATCCGCAGGAACTACGACGGCTCGGCCAAGAAGGGCCGCATCACCGCCGCCGACGTCGAGACCCGGATGGGGCTGCTCACCGACAGCCTCGACTTCGCCGACCTCGCCGCGTGCGACCTGATCATCGAGGCGGCGTTCGAGGACATGGACCTCAAGCGCACGATCTTCGAGAAGCTCGACGCCATCGCTAAGCCGGGCGCGATCCTCGCCTCCAACACCTCCTACCTCGACATCGACGTGATCGCCGGCATGACGAAGCGCCCGCAGGACGTGATCGGCATGCACTTCTTCTCGCCGGCCAACATCATGCGGCTCCTCGAAGTGGTTCGCGGCGCGAAGACCGCACCAGACGTGATCGCCACCGCGATGGCCCTGGGGCGGCGGATCGGCAAGGTCGCGGTGCTGGTCGGCGTCTGCCACGGCTTCGTCGGCAACCGCATGCTGGAGCAGCGCCAACGCGAGGCCAACAAGCTGATCCTCGAAGGCGCCCTGCCGCAGGACGTGGACCGCGTGGTCGAGGGCGTCGGTCTGCCGATGGGGCCGTTCGCGATGAGCGACCTCGCCGGCCTCGACATCGGCTGGTCGGCCGAGACCTCGAAGGGCGAGAGCGTGCGCGACATCCTGTGCGAGCAGGACCGCCGCGGACAGAAGACCGGGCGCGGCTTCTACGATTACGACGAGAACCGGCAGTCCACGCCCTCGTCCGAAGTCGATGCGGTGATCCGTCAGGTGTCCGAGCGCAAGGGCATCGCCCGCCGCACCGTGACGGACCAGGAGATCCTGGAGCGCTGCCTCTATCCGATGGTCAACGAGGGCGCCAAGATCCTCGAAGAGGGCAAGGCGCTGCGGGCCTCCGACATCGATACGGTGTGGATCAACGGCTACGGCTGGCCGGTCTACACCGGCGGCCCGATGCACTGGGCCGACGCCATCGGCCTCGACACGATCCTGGCTCGGATGAAGGCTTTCGAAGCCGAGCACGGGCCGGAATTCACACCCTCGGCCCTGTTGGAAAAGCTCGTCGCGGAAGGCGGGAGCTTCGCCGGGTACGACAAGGCGGCGCGGAACGCAGGCTGAAAGCGCCACCCTCCAACCTTCGCGCGGCTGCGACTTCTCGGGTTGCCGAAGGTGCCGCTGGTCCCCTCTCCCGTTCGGGAGAGGGACAGGGTGAGGGGCGTGCCCTGTCCGGATCGACCTGACCCCACACCCCAACCCTCTCCCGAACGGGAGAGGGGGCCGCACAGGGCTTCGAGCGATCGTCTCTCTTACCCGATCGCCCCGCTGGCGATCGTCACGCCGCCATCCACCACGATCGCCTGACCGGTCGTGAACCGCCCCGCGGCGGAGGCGAGGAAGATCGCGGCGCCCGCGATCTCGTCCGGCTCGCCGATGCGGCGCAACGGGGCGCCCGAGGTCGCGGCTTCCAGAACCTTCGGGTCCTCCCAGAGGGCGCGGGCGAAGTCGGTGCGTACCAAGCCGGGGCAGATGCAATTCACGCGGACGTTGTGCGGGCCGTACTCGACCGCGTAGTTGCGGGCGAGCTGCATGTCGGCGGCCTTCGAGACGTTGTAGGCGCCGATCACCGGCGAGCCCTTGAGGCCGCCGATCGAGGAGACGATGACGATCGCGCCGTCCCGCCGGGCGATCATCGACGGCGCCACGAGCTGGATCAGCCAGTGGTTCGAGACGACGTTGTTCGACAGGATCTTCTGGAATTGCTCGTCCTTGATCTCGGCGAGCGGGCCGTAATACGGGTTGCTGGCGGCATTGCAGACCAGCACGTCCACTTCCCCGAATTTTTCGCGGGTTTCGAAGATCAGGCGGACGAGGTCGTCCTTCACCGAGATGCTGGCCGGCACCGCCATCGCGCGGCCCGCGCCGTGCGCCGCCTCGATCTCGGCCACGACCGCGTCGCAGGCCTCGCGCTTGCGCGACGACACCACCACCCGCGCCCCCTGCTCGGCCATGCGCAGGGCGATGGCGCGGCCGATTCCCCGGGACGAGCCGGTGATGACGGCGACCTTGCCGGTGAGATCGAACAGCGACATCGGATCATCCTCTCGCGCGTCTGAGCTTGGCCATGCCGCCGATCCAGCGGTCGTGGTCGTCGGCCTTGCGGCGCACGTACGCGGCGACTTGGCCGTGCGGCAGGATCAGGAATCGGCCCTCCGCGAGCCCCGTGAACGCCGCCTCGGCTACGGCGTCAGGGCTGAGCAGGCCGTCGCGCAGAGCCGGCTCGCGCGGGGAGGCGCCGCGCACCATCGCCGTGTCGACGCCCTGCGGACACAGCGCGGCGACGCGGATGCCGTGATCGCGATGGGTGATCGCCAGGTGCTCGCAGAAGCCGAGCGCAGCGTGCTTGGTGGTGGAATAGGTGGCGCTGCCGATCTGGCTGAGGAGCCCCGCCGCGGAAACCGTGGCGAGGAAGCTCCCGGAGCGCCGGGCGATCCAATCCGGCAGCAGCGCCCGCGCCGCGTGGACGTGGCCCATGACGTTGACGGCCCAGGCGCTGGCCCAGTCGGCTTCCGCTGCGGAGGCCGCGTTCTCGGGATCGGGATCGCGGAGCAGGATGCCGGCATTCGAGGCGTAGACATCCACCCGGCCGTGGTTGCGGATCGTGTGCGCGACGAGGTCGGCGACGCTCTCGGCCTCGCCCACGTCGCAGGTCGCGGGCGTGCCGCCGACCTCGGCCGCGGTCTCGGC
>NZ_VRUX01000410.1:0-3918 GCF_008039885.1 Methylobacterium sp. WL103 | reverse complement strand
CACCACCGCGCGCCAGGACGCCGACGACCGCCTGAACCAGGCGCAGAAGATGGAGGCGATCGGCCAGCTCACCGGCGGCGTCGCCCACGACTTCAACAACCTGCTGACCATCGTCATCGGCAACCTCGATATGATCGTCCGCCGCCCGGCCGACGCGCAGCGGGTGGAGCGCCTCGCCGGCTCGGCGATGACTGCGGCCCGGCGCGGCGCCGAGGTCACCGAGAAGCTGCTGTCGTTCTCGCGCCGGCAGGTGCTGCGCCCCGAGACGGTCAACCCGAACCGTTTGCTCAAGGATTTCCGCACCCTGCTGGAGCGCGCCGTCGGCGAGACCATCGCCGTGACGTTCGACCTCGACGCCGCCCTCGATCCGGTGCGGCTCGACCCCGGCCAGTTCGAGAGCGCGATCCTCAACCTCGCGGTCAACGCCCGCGACGCGATGCCGTCCGGCGGCCGCCTGACGATCCGCACCGAGAACCTGACGGTGACGGATGAGGACGGCGCGGCGCTGCCGGACCTCGCGCCGGGGCAGTACGTCCACGTCGCGGTCGGCGATTCCGGCCAGGGCATGCATGCCGGCACCGCCGCCCGCGCCTTCGAGCCGTTCTTCACCACCAAGGAGGTCGGCAAGGGCACCGGCCTCGGCCTCAGCCAGGTCTACGGGTTCGCGCGCCAGGGCGGCGGGCAGGTGCTGCTGCGAAGCGAGGTCGGCGCGGGCACCACCGTGTCGATCTACCTGCCGCACTCGAAGGAGGTCGCCGCGCCAGCCCGGCCCGAGGGGCCGATGCCGCTGCGCCGCGCCACCGACGGCGAGGTGATCCTCGTCGTCGAGGACGAGCCGGCGGTGCTCGACATGGCGGTCGAGAGCCTGAGCGAGCTCGGCTACCGCACACTGACCGCGACCCATGCCGCCGAAGCGCTCGCCCGGCTGAAAGGGCCGGAGCGGGTCGACATCCTGTTCTCAGACGTGGTGATGCCGGGCGGGATGAACGGGGTGCAGCTCTCGGTCGAGGCGCGCCGGCTCCGGCCCGGCCTCCGGGTGCTGCTCGCCTCCGGCTACACCGCCTCCGCCTTCGGCGAGGACGGCCTGCCCGCCGACCTGCCGCTGCTCAACAAGCCCTACGGCCGCGAGGACTTGGCCGACAAGCTGCGGGTGGTCATGGGGCGGCGCTGAGGCGCGCCCGCCGGTCGAGGAACCACGCCAGCGCGATCATCGCCGCGAGGCCGGCGACGTTGACGCCGACCTGCAGCGGCCAAGTCGGCCCGAAGGTGCGGTAGCTGATCCGGCCGATCAGCGCCGCGAGGCACCCGAGCGCGAACACCTCCAGGGAGTGGCGCCCGCACAGCTCGAGCCAGCGCAGGCGCGGGCTCGAGGTGAGGGCGTAGACGCGGGGAGACCCGAACAGCAGATAGATCACCGCCAGGATGTGGAGCAGCCGCAGCGGGGCGACGTGGCCCTTGTCCGGCGGCGCCATGGCGACGAGACTCAGGTCCGGCAGGTTCCAGGCGCTCCAGGGCGCGGCCTGCAGCAGCGAGACGGCGAGCATCAGCCAGCACGCGGCCCTCAGCCAGGCACGGCGCGGCAGCAGGCCGTCGCCGCCCCGAATGGCGGCGGACAGCGCCATCCCGATCGCGAACAGGAACTGCCAGGCGAACGGGTTGAAGTACCAGCCGTCGTCGGCCGCGGCGTTGGGCAGGTTGAAGGCCGGGTCGAGGTTGGCGAGCAGCCAGATCAGGGCCGAGACGCCGAGCACGCCCCAGACGCTCCGGCGCATGCCGGCATAGTAGAGCGGGAAGGCGGCCAGCAGCACGATGTAGAGGGGCAGGATGTCGAGGTAGTTCGGCAAGGCGTTGAGCAGCAGCCCGCGCCACAGGCCGGACCACAGCCCCATCTGCAGCAGCGGCGCGACTCCGAAGCGGGGGACGAGGCCGGTCGCGTCCATCCAGGCCCGCACGATCAGCAGGGTGGCCAGCAGGAGAGCCGCCTGGAAGAGGTAGATGCGCAGGCACCGCCGTGCGACGCGCTTCAGGGTTTCGATCGTGCCGGCGCGGCGGAACAGGCCGCCATAGGCGGCCATCGCCGAGTATCCGGCAAACAGCACGAAGAGCTCCGCGGCGTCCGAGAAGCCGAGATTGTGCGGCGTGATCAGCGCCGGCGCGTTGTTGGGGATGTGGTCGACGAAGATGATCAGCAGGGCCAGGCCGCGCAGCACGTCGATGCGCGGGTCGCGCTTGCGCGACGCGGGAGCGGGATCGGTCACGCGGGCAGTCGGTCGGGGGCGCAGGGCATCAGACTCTCGTCGGGCGGGTTCGCACCCTGTCGCATGCCGCGCGCCAAGTGATCCAGCGCGCATCGCGGCCCCCCGGTCACGATGTGGTCTTCGATGGTCCCGGAAGGGCAGGGCACGGGCCCCGCGCCGCCGCGTTACAAAGGGGCGGATCGGCGATCTTGCGCAGCGACCGGAAGAGGCCGCATGACAGAAAGCGGCAAGATAATACGTTTCCGCCGCCGCCCCGCCTCTGGTATATTGCATACCTGAGCAATCGATGCATGATGCATCCACGCGAACCGAGAGTCGCAGGCGGAGGAAACCGGGATGGAACGTCAGGACGCCCCTGCGGCGAAATGGTGGCAGCTCGCCTTCGGCGTGCTCTGCATGGCGATGATCGCCAACCTCCAATACGGCTGGACGCTGTTCGTCGATCCGATCGATGCCCAGCATCATTGGGGCCGGGCCTCGATCCAGCTCGCCTTCACCGTCTTCGTCGCCACCGAGACCTGGCTCGTCCCGGTCGAGGCCTGGTTCGTCGACAATTACGGACCCAAGATCGTCGTCGCCTTCGGCGGCGTGATGATCGCGATGGCCTGGGTGATCAACGCCTATGCCGGCTCGCTGCCGATGCTCTACCTCGGCGCTGTGGTCGGCGGCATCGGCGCCGGATCGGTCTACGGCACCTGTGTCGGCAACGCGCTGAAGTGGTTCCCGGATCGTCGGGGCCTGGCTGCCGGCGCCACCGCCGCCGGGTTCGGCGCGGGCGCCGCGATCACGGTGGTGCCGATCGCGAAGATGATCGCGTCGAGCGGCTACCAGAGCGCGTTCCTCACCTTCGGCCTGATGCAGGGCGCGGTGGTGGTGTTCCTCTCGGTGTTCCTGCGCAAGCCAAGGAGCGCGGCCCCGGTGCAGCGCAAGCGCCACAACCTGCCCCAGAGCAAGGTCGACCGCACCCCGAGCGAGACCGTGCGCACCCCGGTCTTCTGGGTGATGTACGCGATGTTCGTGATGGTCGCCGCCGGCGGCCTGATGGCGGCGGCGCAGATCGCACCGATCGCCCACGACTTCCACGTCGCCGACGTACCGGTGAGCATGCTCGGCCTGACGATGGCGACGCTGACCCTGGCGATCTCGCTCGACCGGATCTTCGACGGGTTCGGGCGGCCGTTCTTCGGCTGGGTCTCCGACCAGATCGGGCGCGAGAACACGATGTTCATCGCGTTCTCGACCGCGGCGGTCGCGGTGCTGCTGCTGCTCAGCTACGGCACCATCCCGATGGTGTTCGTGCTGGCGACCGCCCTGTACTTCGGCGTGTTCGGCGAGATCTACTCGCTGTTCCCCGCCACCTGCGGCGACACCTTCGGCTCGAAGTTCGCCACCAGCAACGCCGGCCTGCTCTACACTGCAAAAGGCACGGCCTCGTTCCTGGTTCCCTTCGGCAGCCTCGTGGCGGCCGCCTACGGCTGGTACGCGGTGTTCGGCATGATCGTCGCCCTGAACCTCACCGCGGCGGCTTTGGCGATCTTCGTGCTCAAGCCGATGCGGGCGCGCTACCTCGCCCTCGACGCGACCGTGTCCGTGCCGAAGGCCGATCCGGTCCGGATCGCCTGACACCGGCGGGCCGGCGCCTCGCGCTGGCCCCGCCTCC
>NZ_VRUX01000040.1:0-17492 GCF_008039885.1 Methylobacterium sp. WL103 | reverse complement strand
GCGACGACGATGTGAGCCGTGTTCGTCATAGGTCCAGACACAGGGCCGATACAGCGCCATCCCGCGCCATCCCCTGTATCCAGACCCAGACCCTATCCGCACAAGGCAGCCGTCACCGAGCGCTTACTGATGTGGCGGGATGCCGTGTTTGCTCCGCCGCTCACGCCGGTGCAGAGGCGCTATCACGAGTTCCTACGAGAATGGGGATTTTACGATCATTCGTGATGCTGACCGTGGCGGGTCCGAAGTGCTGGTTGATGGGGGGCATGCTTGCCTGACCATCGCCAGTGACAACGGGAGCTGCGATCTGACGCTCCTTTCGATGTCATCAGGACCATTCTTCCCCTGCAAGTTCGCGTTTGCCCAACGGATGATATCGTCCAAGGCCTCCGGGGATGAGACAACGGCGTCACGCGCCGCCATCCCGTCGGCGCCGCGTCCGCGGCTTCGGGGCAGCCAGACGATGGGCGGCTGCGAGAGCCGAGCGCAGGGTCGCCTCATCGACGGCAGAGAGATCGCATCTGGTCGCCCCCATCCGCCCCCATCCGCCGGGTACCGGGCGGAAAGCCTCTGGCACCAGCTCGCAGAAAAAATCGCGATGATCCGGGTCGAACATCAGGTTGATGTCGAGGGCGGCCTCATCCAGCGTCGCGAATGTCTTGCGCGGCGTCCGGAACGCGGTCCTGTGGAAGTGTGGGCCAGAGGTCACCGCCTCAAGCGTCGCGATGAGCGTCTTCACGTGTTCGATGTCGACGCCCATCGCTGCCCTCTTCCTTTCAGTCAGTGACTGATCGAAGCGACCGGTTCTCCAGTCACCCGGCGCGGCGCTCGCAGAACCGCAGCCGGTTCCCGAACGGGTCCGCCACCTCCAGCACGTCGCCCCAGGGTGCGTGCTCGATGCCCGGCCGAGCATAGCCGTAGCGCTTGTTGGTCAGTTGGCGGTGATAGGCATGGACACCCCGCATTGGCACGAACACCGTCGAGCCAGGGCTGGCATCGCCATGGTGCTCGGACAGGTGCAGCCGCAAGCCGGCGCGGGCGACCTCCATGTATAGGGGCAGACTTGGCTCGAACCGGTGCTCGAACCCAGCCTCGAAGCCGAGGAAGCCGCAGTAGAACTCGCGCGCTTTGGCCTCGTCGAAGATACGTAGGATCGGCACCGCCTCCAGGAATCGTGGCACGTTCTCCGCAGGGCGGTCGAGGGCGGCGGAAGCGGTGTTCCAGTCGTCGTGGCCGAGGCTGGCGGCGACGAGTTCGAGGGTGGTCGCGTGCGAGACGGCGAGGTCCCGGGCGGACAGCGCGGCGCGCAGCCGCTTGGCCATAGCCTTCGCCTGGTCGACGGTCGTCATGGTACTCTCCCCAAGCCGGCGTCGGTCCGTCGGTGCTCGCATTGCCGACCCGTCGCCGGTCAGGGATCCGGTGGGGGTGGTCGTCCGCGATGCATTCACCATCCCGTTCCCGGGGCGAGCGGCAGGCAGCATCGGCCTGGCGCCAGGCTAACCGAGGTCGGTTTTAACGCCAAGACGGCCGCTCGCTCTCGGCAGACTACGACCCCGTGCTAGCGGTGATCTCCTCGAAAGACCCGCTCGCCGCGAGGCGCAGGATGCCCGCTGCGCCACCGTGTGCGTCGAGCCACCGGCTGACTTTGCAGGCGGCCCTGGCGTAGAGGCCCGCGCTCTCTGCTGTCTCTATCCAGGCCGCACGCGCGGTCGGCAGGTCGCTGCCTGGTTCCACAAGACAGCGCTCCGCGCCTGGTGCGAGGTAGCGTGGATCGTCGGACACGACCACGGCAAGCCCCTCGTCGAACCATTGCGGCACGGTGCGCGCGAGCGTTGCCCTAAGGCCGATCCGCCTATGGAGTTCGGCGTGAGCCAGCTCATGGGCCGCGATAACGGTATCGGCCCCCCGGGGTGACAGGATCAGCGCTCGGTCGAGCAGGGTGACGCCGCGCGAACCGCCGCCGAGGGGCCGGTAACAGGCCTCGGTCGCGCAGAGCAGCACGCGGGGGGACGACCGCAGGTCGCCGTAGAACTCACGTACCCGGGCGCGCGCCGTCTCGATTGTCGCCTTGGCAGCGGCGCGACGGTCCGGAGACATGTCACCCTCGACGTAAACGCCGTCGCCCAGATCGGTGAAACCGTAGCAGGACGGGCAACCCGCGGTGGCTGCGGCCGGGTAGGTAAAATGGAGGACCGCAGTCGCGGCGGCTCCCACGATGACGAGCAGAGCGATGATTCTCTTCATCGGTTCCTCTCCCCCGTTGCGGGCAGCAAGGACTGCCGGAAGGCACAGAAGTCGATCCTGCCGCGGCGCCATCTCTCGCGCCAGCCTAGCGACGGTCTCAGCCAGAAGGGGCTCACGGTGAAGTGATCCGGCTTGTCGCCATCGCCCGACCTGCCGGCCAGCTCATTCAACGTTGACCGGCAACGCCTCTGACGGCGAGCTGCCAGTAGACCGCCCCGCCCACCGCCCCGGCGACCGCGGCTTGCACCAGGTGATCGACCGTGACGGGCAACAGGCGCCCCAGGACGAGACCGATGGCGGCACCGCAGGCCATGTGGATGGCCGGGTGGCGCAGGCCCAACCGGACCGAGACGGCCAGGCACAAGAGGAAGCCCGGCATCGCGAAGACCGTCACGAACAACGTGGCCATGACGAAAGTGATTGCGACCGAGCCCCAGTCGGATGGGAACACTGGCTCGGCGACGGTTGGGGGTGAAGGCTCGACCAGCGCGGCGGACGCTCCCACCAGCATCAAGACCGTTATCGCCGCCGCCACGGCGGCGAGGTAGCCGCCGAGCACCCGCACGACCGGGTCTCGGCGTTGGTCTGTCGTGGCTCGGTTCGGCGTCGTAGCCTCCCAAGGTGTGTTCTTGGGCGACGTTAGCCCGCCATGTTACCACCGGCAAAGTCTCGGGCACGGCCGCGATGATGGTTCTGTCCGCAAGGAGCCTCGCAATGAAGCAGGCATGCCTCGCTGTCCTGATGCTCTGGTCGACGGCGGCGGCGGCGGAGGTGCCGACGCTCTGCGCGGACGCCCCGAACCAGATCGAGGGGACGCTATGCGCTAAGCGCAAGTTGGACGATGCTGAGGTCGGCCTCGCGAAGGTACAGGATGCCCTTCAGGCCAAGCTCGACCCGAACGGGCGGCGCAACCTCGACCTTGCGCAGAAGGCATGGCGGCGCTTCCGCGACCTCGAATGCCAGCTTGAGACCGGCTACGACGCTGAGCACCCCGATAGGAACGGCTCGATCATGCCCATGCTCATCGGGGAATGCGAGACCGCCATGACCGAGCGCCGGACCCACGACCTGACGGACCAGTTGGCTTGCCCGGGCGGGGACATGTCATGCGAGCGGTAAGCGTCTTGCGGCACTCGGCGACCTACCTCGGGGCATCCGCGGCATTCGCTATCGTGGCGCCGGCTGCCTACGCGGCAAGCTTTGACTGCGCCAAGGCGTCGACTGGAATGGAGCGCCTCGTCTGCGGGGATGCCGCCCTCGGTGCCCGGGACGAGATCATGGCGAGGCTTTACGCGGCCGCCCTTAAGGCCGGCAAGCGCGATGGGGTCGAGGCGCGGCAGCGAAAGTGGCTGAGGACCGCTCAGATCTGCAACGCCTCAGTCTGCCTGGCCGAGGCCTACGACAGGCGGAACGCCGAACTACAACGGTCCGAGGTAGGGACCATCGTCGGCACGGACTTCTTCAGCGAGGAGCCCAAGGGCAACCACGCGACCCTCAACGTCGTGGGGCCGGTCCACGGCTTCGCCAGCGTGTCCCTGTCGTCGACGTACATCGGGGCCGGCGGCGAGGAGGCGGGCGATGTGTTCGCCATCGGGACTGACGCCTTGTTGGACCTCCGGGAAGGGCGCGCCACCTTCTCCGATGGCCCCTGCAGGCTGGCCTTTGCGCCGCTGAATGCGGACCGTTGGGAGGTCACCCAGTCCGGCACCTGCGAACTGCCCGGCGGCACGGTATTCGCCGGCGTCTACCGTCGCCTGCCTTGACAGGACTGCGACCGGCCGCCGGTCGCCATTACGCTCGCGACCCCTGACAATCATCGGCTGACAGGCGGTCGATGATGGAAGACGCACCAGCGCGGACGCTCATCAAGGCGGGGCGGGTTCGCTGAGCGTCCGTCCGCCTGCGCCCGGCACGTCCGCTTATGAAAAGAGCCCTGAACTCGTTCTACGTCTGGCTCGGGTCGGGACCCGTCCGTTTGCTCTACGTTTAGGTCGGATGGGTTCGCGACTTTCTGCGGTCGACAGGTGAAGGCGTCGAAGAGGCCGTTCTCAAGCGTCGTCCACCTTCTCAAGACGAGGCACGGGAGTAGTCCATCCGCTCAAGGTCGGCCAGCAGGCCCGGTCCGGTCGGACGCCAGCCGAGCCGATCCTGCGTCCAGACACTGGACGCTGACATGTCGTGTCCGGCGAACAGGCCGAGCCACCCGAAGTGTCCGGCCATCTCCTCCGACGAGATGGCAGATACCGGCGCCTTCAGGCCGCGGCCGACGACCTCCGCGATGTCGCGGGCGCTGACACCCTCCTCGGCGACCGCGTGGTAGCGAGCACCCGCCTCCGGCTTTTCCACCGCGAGGCGATAGAGGCGCGCGACGTCGAGGACGGGACCTGCCGCCCAGCGGTTCGCTCCGTCCCCGACATAGGCTGATACGCCCTTGGCGCGCGCGAGATCGACAAGGTAGGTCACGAGCCCCTGCTTGACCGTGTCGTGGACCTGCGGGAGGCGCATCACCGAGACGTTCACGCCCTCGTCCAGGAGTTTTGCCCCCGCGAGTTCCGAGGCCACGCGGGGGTTCGGGTACTCGGCGTTGAAGACGTCCTCGCGTGCCGCCTGTCCCGGGGCCGGGGAACCGAGGCCGACCCCGGAGGTGATCAGGAGGGGGCGGTCGGACCCCTTGAGCGCCGAGCCCAGGGCCGCGATGGCGCGCCGGTCCTTCTCGCAGTTGGCGACGAAGTCGGAGAAGTCGTGGTCGAAGGCGGTGTGGATGACCCCGTCCGCCATGGTGGCACCGCGACGGAGGCTGTCGACGTCCTCCAGGTTGCCGAGGAACGGTTCTACGCCGGCTTCGGCAAGGGCCCGCGCCCCAGCCTCTGACCGTGTCATCCCCAGGACTCGATGGCCCGCGGAGAGGAGTTCGGGGACGATGGCCGAGCCGATGAAGCCGGTGGCGCCGGTCAGGAAGATGAGCATTGGAAGCGGTCCGATTGAGTCCAGACGCCAACTATCCCCACAACGTCGATCCCGTTAAAGTAGTGACCGTATCCCGGTATACCGACTAACAGGATCGCCATGCTTGCCAGCTCGGAAACCTCGCTCGGAGCATACCTGCGAGACAGGCGGACCAGGCTTGATCCTGCCGCGCTCGGGTTCTCCGGCCGCCGGCGCACGCCCGGCCTGCGCCGGGAAGAGGTCGCCCAGCGCTCGAACATCAGCGCCACCTGGTACACTTGGCTGGAGCAGGGACGTGGCGGAGCGCCCTCGGCCGACGTCCTGAACCGCATCGCGGTCGGGTTGATGCTGACCGAGCCAGAGCGCGAGCACGTGTTCATGCTCGCCCTTGGGCGTCCTCCCGAGGTCCGCTACACGCCGAAGGAAGGGATCACCCCGCGCCTGCAGCGTTTGCTCGATACGCTGGAGGTCAGCCCCGCGCTGATCAAGACGGCGACCTGGGACGTGGTGGCCTGGAACCGCGCCGCCGCCGTGGTGCTGACCGACTGGGACACGGTCCCTCCCAGCGAGCGCAACATCCTGCGCCGCATGTTCGGCGACCCACGTGTGCGGGCAGCTCAACATGATTGGCTTAGCGTCGCCCGCTATGTCGTCGGCGCGTTCCGGGCTGATGCGGTGCGGGCGGGCGCCGCATCCGAGGTCAACGCACTGGCAGAGGAACTCAGTCGCACCAGCCCGGAGTTCGCAGCCCTGTGGCAGGAGAACGACGTCCGGGCGCACACAGACGGGATCAAGCGGCTCCGGCATCCGATCCTGGGCTTCATCGAGCTGGAGTTCTCGGCCTTCTCCGTGGACGGCCGTCCAGATCTCGGCATGATCGTCTACAACCCCGTCATGCAAAGCGTTCGGGATGGTATCGGCACGCTCCTTCGCGGTACTCACGAGAGGGTCGAGACCGAATGCCCCCTTACGGAGCCCCTCTAGCAGCGTATGTGCTGGTGGCAGCCCGGGACCTACTAACCTGCTCAACATCCGGCCTGGGTGGATTTTTGCTGGTCTGCTTTAGGGACGTTTGATTGAGGAAGCAGACCTTCGCGCGAAATAGAGATGTCGACTGCTTCGCGCCATCTCGGTAATCCAAGAAGCCGGAGTCGACCCTCAATGACGAACGCCCAACGTGGCGGCTGCGGCGGCCCTCCGCATAAGGGAACAACGCTCCCACGCTGATCAAGCGCTGAGGAACTTGGCCTCGCACTTCGCTAGAGAACGCCGGGGCCAGTCAGTTGCCGCCGTTGCATCCCGCCAGTTCCGGAGCCGTCGCGGTCACGGTCACCATGCCGGCACCACAATAAGGTTGGCTCCCTAGCGAATTTTGCATTTTTCTCAACCTGAGATAGTTTGTAAACCTATAGCCTGCTATATAGGGAGCAGATAGTAATCTAGTTGCGTGCTGTAGCCTCAATGATTGAGACTCAAGGAAGATTTCTCTTAGAGAACGGCATCGAAGCACTCTGCGTTGCCCGGATCTCACCAAGCTCAGTCTTCGAGATAATAAGACGCGGCGGAATGCTTCCGGTTCGGCGTGGTATGAAGGCGACTTGCTACCTTGACGCAGTCGGGGTTGTGCCTGGGCTGATTGGTGAGGTGAGCCCCGCCGGTTTCACGATGCTTGTCGAAGCAAGTGGAGAGCGTCAGACCAGGATTGAGGATCGACTGACGTGGCTCCGTGCCCGTGCCGGCGACACGACCGACCAGCGAAGTAATCCTCGGATCGTACCGGCTCAGAGGGCTGTCAACGTAAGGCTTCCGAACAGCCAGACGATTGTTGCTGAGATCCTTGATCTTTCGATGTCTGGCGCAGCACTCGCTACGAGCGAACGCCCTGATCTTGGGTCGGCCGTCACGGTGGGGAAGCGGTTCGCTACGGTTGTACGACAAACCGCGGATGGGATCGCCGTTCAGTTCAAACTCCCCTTCAGCCCGATCACTTTCAACGAACATGTGGTGCTGTGATGGGGCAACCGGTGATCGAGACGAAGGAAGGCTACATCCTGCTCGTGACGGACCGACTAGACCGCGGCGAGGCAGTTGCCGAGGCCCTTGGGATCGCCATGGACGTCCGCGTGACAGGGCCAGATTTCTACAACCAGGATCACGGCGACCTCTCAGGGGACGTCTGCGAGGGCGTTGTTACGGACATCGCCTTCAATCGTGAGGCCTCAGTCAAGTCCCTACGTCAAATCCTGCGCAACAAGGGCATGCGCGAGGCGCCGCTCATGAGCATGCTGCGCAAGGTCGACGGCAGCGAAGGCGAGAATAACTTCATGCGCGCCAAGGCCGTCGGCGCCAAGATCTGCCTCTCGGCGGCAACGCCGCCGCGCAAACTCGCGGCGGCGGTCGTGAACACGACGCATCCCGATCAAAGCATCGTAGATCGGATCGTCAACCGCGGGCTCGCCAAGTCTGGCTTGGCGGTGGGCGCCATCCTGAAAGTCGTCGATGCGGGCGGCGCCATCGACCTACCGACCGTCGATGCAGGCGTCGATCCCGTCATCAACGCCATTCGGCATGGTGGCCTCGCACGCTGGCTCGACAGCGTCTGGGTCCACGACGACACCACCTACCAGCATTCCCTCCAGGTCGCGGGACTGGCCGCCGCCGTGGCGATGAACCTGCACTTCCCGAAGGCCGACCAGCAGCGCTTTATTCGCGCCGCACTGATGCACGACCTCGGTAAGGGGCGCATCCCGCTGAAGATCCTGAACAAGCCAGGCAAGCTCGACGACGGCGAATGGGCCGTGATGCGAACCCATGCCAAGATCGGCCATGACATCCTCGTCCGCGGCGGCGTGACGGACGAACTCACGCTCAACACGGCCCTCCACCACCATGAGATGCTCGACGGCACCGGCTATCCTGACCGGCTGCGCGGCGACGGGATAGCCGATCCCGTACGTCTCATGACGATCTGTGACATCTACGCGGCCCTCATCGAGAAGCGCCCGTACAAGGCCGCCAAGAGCCCCGAGGAAGCCTTCGGTATCCTCTACAGCATGGGTGACAAGCTCGAACGCTCGATGGTGGACGCTCTCGCCAGGGCGGTCCTCAAACCCGAGGAGCGGGAGGCTGCCTGAAGATTGTCCACAATCTGAGGGGTAATCCCCTGCCGTAAGCAGCGCTGATGCGTCTACACGCCGAGCGGCTCGCCCAAGCTCTCATGCGTAGCGACCATCAGATCGACTGGTTGGTGTGGCACGTCGAGGTTGCAGTTCCGCTGGCGAAAACGGATGCAGCTCTGTTGGTAGCCCGCGTCGGCTGTTCAAACGTCGGCAGAACGTGCGTCTCGGATGGTGGTTGGGGCGATGCATGCGTGTCCGTTTTGGCACATCGCGCTACTAACCCAGCCAAATGGCTTTCGGCGATTTCTTGTCTTCCACATGAGCGGGGGCTTACGTCCGCTTCTCGGGCATGAGGATGTCGTCTCGCACGACTGAGTTGGCTCGGTACCCGCCCGTCTGCTTTTCCTCATGACAACGGATCAACCGACATGAGCACCCAGACCGTCGAGAGTACTGGCCGGATCACCTCAGTACTCCTCGACCGGCATGACGGTGAGAATGGGGGTCGTCACTGTTGGGTCAGCTGGATCGGGTGGGGCGAAGCTAAGGTCGTGATCGTAGCAATCGATCTTCCAAAAGCAGCGCATGCCCGCCGCCGCGACCGCACCAAAATCTTGCTCGCCGTGCGAATCGTCGGTCGGGTCGAAGCGGTCGAAGGCCCGCACCGCCGACAGCACGGCGGCGTGAGTGGTCTCGGGCAGCGCCGCCACCCCAACGGTCACAACGACCCTGCCACCAGTGAGGCTTCGGCGGAAGGCATCGTTGAGGGCGCGCACCCGCGCCGCATCGGTGAGGGCGGCGACGCCCGCCATAGCGGTTACGCCAGCTCAGCGGCGGCTTCAGGGTGGAGCAGGGCAAGCGCTCTGCGCGACCGGCTGAACTGCGGTAGGTCGGGATAGTCGGCCCATTGAAGGACGAAGTGATCATCGGCCTTGGTCAGGACGACCTGGGCGGCGTAGTAGCCCCCCTCCTCATCATCGGCGAGCACCAGGGACCCGAGTCCGATCTGCGAGTGATCACTTGGAGCCTTCGCACCAATGCGCGTCGCAGGCGGGTCGCCAGCGCCCGATCCGCCCGCCGCGCCACTCGGGTTGCGCCCAGCCCCGCCTCCGGCCTCAGCGGCCTTGCCAGCGGCTTTAACGGGGCTTGAGGTGTCAGGGGTGCCGGTCGCAGCCAGCAACTGGTCATAGATCGCTCCGCTGCAGAACGGCACGAGCGCTTTGCCCGAGCCGAACAGCTTCCCCAAAGTGAGCTTCGCGGCAAGGCCGCGTAGGGCGTCGGTGTCGGCGGTGACAAGGAAGAAATCCATCAAGTCGGCCGCCTGCTCGACCGCCGCCTTGCTCCCGATGAAGCGGGCACCGTGTGCCTTGCCACGCTTGTCCAGGCCGAACAGCATCAGCGTCGCCGGGTCGGTGGACGATGCCGGCTCCTTGCCAGTGACAGGCTTCGTCGGGGCTATCTTCGTTCGTACACTGGGCAGCGGCGCAATTGAAGCCAGCACCGGACCGGGGGTGGGCAGCATGAGGGCGGTTTGCATCAGTTCTGGGTCCTGTAAACGAAGAAGGCGACCCGAGCGGGCCGCCTTTTGGCTGGAAAGGTGTGAGGCACCTAGTCGAGAGACGGGCTGCGGCGTCGGCGACTGGGGTCGCAATCGGCGGCGGCTCGGGCTCATCGGGCACCTCGTCGGGTGAAGCCGCAGGGTGCGGCACGTCGAACATATAAGGATTTTATTCTTAATTCAAGTCAGGCTGCTTTTGCGACAGGGTTCGCTCTCGGTTCAGGGTAGTTGTCGAGACTTCGATGAGCGACACCGACTCATTGATGAGGAGGCAAGCCATTGCGATCTGGGTCCAGACTATCCGAACGCTGGTTCAACCTCGTCCTCTGGGTCGTCGCACTGGCCTTCGCCGGCTTCCTGATCGGCCTCGGCTCGCTCGTCGTTGGCGACCTGCCAGAGGTTGAGCATCGCTACACTCTGGAACAGTTCCTCGACGGCGACCGGTCAGGTGCCGCGACCGTCGCCTTGAAGCAGATCCGCCGTGAGCAGGACGACAACCGGCGACAGGCGGAGCAGACGCAGCTTGCCCTTGATGCTGCCCGCTCGGCCTCCGAGGCGGCGCGCGAAACCTTCGCGAACTGGCTCAAGACCCGCGACGCCACCAAGCGCGTCGATCAGGATCCAGGGCTAATTGCCCGCACCGAACGGCTCGATGCCCTGAAGGCTGCCGAACGCACGGTCGAGGAGCGGTTGGAGGCGCTGGCGAAGGCGGGGCTCGATCTCTCCGAACGTGAGGCGGCACAGGCGAGTGTCGATGCTGACCTGCGAGCCGAGGCGCAAGAGAAGCTTGACGCGGCCGAGCGTGGGCAGGAACTTCGGGTGTTCGGGTATCGCCTCGCCCTGACCCTACCGCTCCTAGTGCTTGCCGGATGGCTTCTGCTGAAGCGCCGGCACACGCGCAACTGGCCGTTTGTCTGGGGCTTCGCGCTGGCGGCGGCCTTCGCCTTCTTCGTCGAGTTGGTCCCCTACCTACCGAGCTATGGCGGCTACGTGCAGTACGGCGTCGGCGCGTTCGCAACGCTGATCTTCGGACGGGCGGCCATCAACGCGCTCCACGCCTACAACGAGCGCCAGAAAGCGGCCGAGCTTCGACCTAATGAAGAGCGGCGAACCGAGATCGCGACGGATCAAGCCCTACAGCGACTGGCCAAGAAGGTCTGTCCGGGCTGCGAGCGGCCCATCGACCTAGCCAATCCAACTGCCAACTTCTGTCCGCACTGCGGTATCGGCGTCTACGAGCGATGCCCAGCCTGCGACCATCGGAAAAGCACCTTCGAGCGTTTTTGCTACGCTTGCGGCAAGGTTGGACCGGCGGTCGCTTCAACTTAGTACGGGCGTGACGGGGACATGCTGGACCCGTGCCATCTAGCGGCGGAAGCGGAGTCATCAGTTAGCCGCTGCGATGCAGTCGCTCAGTCGGCCGCTCCCTTCGGCAAGCCAGCGATCTTCGCTGCGGCATGGAGAAGCTCGACCGGCAGCATCGCTATGATCGTGCTGTTATGCTCGACGCCGATCTCCGTCAGGGTTTGAAGCCGCCGTAATTCCAGCGCGCCCGGCGCGGTCGCGATCATCGTTGCCGCCTCGGCCAGCTTCTGCGCCGCTTCGTTCTCACCCTCGGCCTTGATGATGCGCGCCCGCTTCTCGCGGATGGCCTCGGCTTCACGTGCAATCGCGCGCTGCATCTGCTCGGGAATATCCACGTCCTTGATCTCGACAGCGTCGATCTCGATGCCCCAGCGCCCGGCGGCCGTCGCGAGAAGCTCCAGCAGGCGCTTGTTGATCGCGATGCGGTCCTTCAACATCTGGTCGAGGTCGCTTTGGCCGATGGCGTCGCGCATACCGGTCTCGGCCGCTTGGATGATCGCCGAACGCCAGTTCTCGACGGCCGTGACGACGCGGGCGGGATCGACAGCGCGATACCAGAGCACGGCGTTCACTTTGACGGCGACGCCATCGCGGGTGATCGTCTCCTGCGTCTCAAGCTGAACCGTGATCGTTCGGATATCGACCTTCACGACGCGGTCGATGAACGGGATCAGCCAGTACCAGCCCGGCCCCTTCGTGGTCCCTAGCCGTCCGAGGCGGAAAAGGACCGCCCGCTCGTACTCCTGGTTGATGCCGAGCGTCTTGAGGACGAGCGTCAGCAGGACGACCGCAATGGCGGCGATGATCGCGTAATCCATCAGGCGCCCCGACCTGCCATGGTTTGTTCGCTGTATCAGCGCACGCTGGACCTTCGATGCCTGAGCGGCAAGGGGCCGCTCGGCTCACAAGATGAGCAGACCCACGGCCGATCATTTGCTGTTGCGAGCTTGAACCGGAGCTCGGACGCGGCGACATCCCGGTCGTGAAAGCCGCCTGATATTGCTCTACGGCTTGGTCTCAGAATGCGAGCCGAATGTCTACGAGCGGCAGACCTGAAAGGGCCGTACTCCACGTCTCCCCGGCGTTGATCGGATAAGCGTTCGTCAGGGTGCCCGTTGTGATGACCTCACCTGCCGCAAGCGGTGGGCTGCTGGGATCATCTGCCAGCACCTCGACCAAGTGTCGTAGCGCCGCCAAGGGGCCGCCCTGAAGGACGTTTGATGCGCGACCGGTTTCGATGATTTCCCCGTCGCGGTGAAGCTGGACGTCGAAGCGGCAGAGCGCGCCCAACCATCCTGCCTCCGTCTCGGGCGTCACCGGTGCGGGCTCTCCGACATAGAGAGCACCATGTAGGCCGAACGCCGCAACAGTATCAGGTGCGCGAAATCGCCAGTCGGGAAAGAGCGATTGCACCACTTCAAAACCGAGCGCGACCCATCCGACGCAGGCGATCAATGCCCGCTCATCCATCCCCGCCTCGGGAGCTCGGGCAAGCCCGAACACGATTTCTGGCTCGATACGTGGCTCAACGAAAGGAGCGAGCGTGACCGGGCCTGAGATGTGAGCGAGGCTGTGCCGAGTGGTGTCGTAGACGTAACCCCAGATTGGCGCATTGATGTTGTACTCGGCCCAGATCGTCGTGTTGGTGAAGCCGATCTTTCGGCCGATCACACGCTGGCCTCGTAACTCGCGCAAGCGCCGGACCTTGGCGGTCACTCGGTAGGCGTCGGTGAGGCCGAACGATCCGTTGCACTCAGTAAGAAGCTGGATGTGCCGGCGCTGATCAGCGCCTGTTAGGATCGTCTCGGCATGATTGACGAATGCGTCGGCGTTCTGGGTGGGGTCAAAGCTCATCCGGAGGGCGTATCACACCGGCGGTACGCCGGGCACGTCAGGCTCTGCGACGAACTTTTGGCTTCCGTGCGACACCTGCCGACGAGACGCGCTGGCCTGGCTTGTCTGCCGACCCCTTAGCCAACCGCACCGAGCCCCGTGTCTCGGTCACGGGGTGCCGGGTTTCAGGTGCACGAGAATCAAGGAAGCGGCGGCAGGCGTCGAAGTCGGTCTCGACATCGGGCGGGCAGACTATGCCCTGTCGTTCGGCCAAGCTACGGGCATAGCGCACCATCGCGTCGCTCGGTGTACGAGATGCGCCGAGCCCGCTTCCCTGTTCCGCCTGCGGCGCACGGGCGCCCGCGTGGGTGTCGAGGAAGGTGCGGCACGCGCTGCTGCTGCTCTTGCAGCCGCGCGGCAGCCGCACGCCCTTGCGCTCGGCCAGCGAGACCGCGAACGCCACCATGGCAGGTGTTGGTGCGCGGTCGTCGTCTTGGACCTTTGGGATTAGGCTCGGATCAAGCTGGATCACGCCCGCGCCCGAGATCGCCCCGATCAACTCGTCCAATCGAACGCGGGTACGCTGCCGGAAGGCTTCTGCACGCTGCACAGCTTCAGCGCGGGTAGCGGCCCGGCCAATCTCGGCGAGCTCCGCCTCGAACACGGCTCGACCGACGGGATCGCCGTAGGCGGGAAACACCTGCCTGACAGCCCCGATGAAGGCGCGTCCAATTTCGGTGACCTCAATGGCTGGGTCTTTGCCGGTGCCGAGCGCGATGTAGCAACTCTTGAGAAGCTTGGGCAGGATCGTGTCGCGCGTTGCCGCCGTACCAAGCCCCTTTGGCTCGTTCGGGTTGACTGGGTTCTCCAGCGCTCGCTTCACTACGGGATCTTCGACTTGGTCGATGAGGCGGCCCATCACCACGGGCAACTCGCCGCGCGTGATGCGCCGGGGCGGCTCGGTCACAGCCGTAACGACCTTCGCGCCCGTCGCGGTCCCGTCCTCGCCATCACGGACAGTCGGCAGCCGCGTAACGGCGGGTTCCTGCTCGCGCTTGGCCTTGCCCGGTATGAGGTCAGGCTCGATCTCAGCCTCGCTTCCGTAGATGGCCCGCCAGCCCGGCTCGCGCACCATGCTGCCGCTGACCGAGAACGGCTTAGCGCCTACCGGCGTAAGGACCTGGGCTGAGATAAGGGTGCGTGCGTCGATGCCGTCGGGCAGGTGCGCGGCGAGGTACGCTTTGGCGATGAGCTCCCAAAGTCGGAACTGGTCGGCTGTGAGGCGGCCGCGCTCGGGCACTCTGCGCAGGGGTACGATGGCATGGTGCTCACCCGGATCCTTGACGTAGTGGCCCTTCGTGCCGCGCCGCAGCACGGGCTTACCGTCAGCCGGAATGAGTGGCCGCAGCTCGGGCAGCACTTCGAAAAGAGCCAACATAATCGCAGGGGCATCGCCGATCTGTCCCTCCGGCAGGTACTCGGATTCGGTGCGCGGGTAACTCAGGTAGCCCTGGTCGTAGAGCTCCTGGGCAAGGCCGGCCGTGTGCTGCGGGTCCCAGCCGAATCGCTTGGCGCAGCGGCGGGCGAGCGTGTCCTTCGAGAACAAACGCGGCGGGCTACGCCGCACGTCCTTCTGCTCGACGGCAAGCGGGCCTGACCAGCCTGCCGCTGCCTCCCGGATTGTCTCGGCAACGGCGGGGTCGAGGATGCGCTCCTTCGGTGCATGCCACAGGGTCAGAGCGGCACCGGATGGCATGCGCAGGTGCAGGGCGACCTTGAAGAAGTCGTGTGGGACGAATGAGCGAATGCGTTCCTCGAGATCAGCCAGGATTGCCAGCGTTGGTGTCTGCACACCCCCGAAGCGCCAAGGCTCGCGAAAAGCCGGGGGCCGAAGGCGAAGTGAGATCGCGCGGGTCCCATTCAGGCCGAGATGGTAATCCTCATACTGGCGGCAGAGTGCTTCCAGATAGGCCGCGTAATCCAGGTCCCCTGACGTGGTCTCCCGAGCCAGGGAAGCGAACGCACGCCGGATCGATACATCATCGAGGGCACCGAGCTTTAGCCGATCCACGCGCCCAGACCAGCCAAGGTGCTCCAGCACCTCCCAGGCGATCATCGAGCCCTCGCGACCGGGATCTGTGGCGATGATAACGCGCTCGACGCCTTGCAACGCCTGCCGGATCGCAGCGAGCTTGGGGGCATGCGATTGGCCGGAGCGATTCTGACCGGCGGCGACCGGGATCGTGTCGAGCACGATGGGGAGTGCCTCGAAGCGCCAGGGCTTCCACTCAGGCCGTATGCTGCCGGGTTCCTCGGCGGTCAGCAGGTGTCCTTCGGCAGCGACGCTGACCGTGCTCGGCGAGCGGAAGAACCGCTGAAGCTGCCGCATCGCCGAGGGCTTCTCGAAGAAGAAAAGCGTGCGGCCGCTCGGCTGAGGAGACATGGCTTCCTTGCAAGATCTCAGGCAGCCTGCGCCGCTCTCTCGGCGCGTGTCACGAAGGGCTGAACCAACACACGTCGGCCGCTGAGGTCATGGACGCTGACGCTCCACTCCGCCCAATTTTCCTGATCGTCGAGTTCATTCATGACGCTCTGCGCTACCTCGAACGCGCGGCGCGTCAGTCGCTCGGGACGGCGAACATCCCGACCAACCGAGTCGAGGACGAAAGCGACGCCATTGGTCGCGTGAAAGCGATAGCGGGCCATGCGGTGCAGATCCCCTCAGCAGCATCTGAGAATGCATCGGTTCGCGTTCTGTTCTACCTGGAGCAGTACGCGGGAAAGCGCAAGCCACAGCGCGGCCGATCCAATTCTTACACTCAAGCTAACGCGGATCGCTCCCTCCTGGCGGCGGGGGCGTAAGTTCGGAGGGTTAGCAACTTCGCGAAGCCAGGGAGCGGGCGAAGTTCCCAATCATGATACCGCGAAGAGGTGCAGGCTCGTCTGCGCCGACGCTGTGACCCTCAGCTTCATGCCCCGTTAACCACGTTGGCCCAGTTCTCGCTGGGGTACGTTCTGCAGGATGGCGCACTGACAGGGAGACACCCCATGACGATCAGGCACCTTTTCACCGATCATCCTTCCTCGCTCGGCGAGACCTATCCAGAGCATATGCGCGCTTCCCTGAGCTATGCCGTACCGCTGCTCGGAGCGGCGATGGCTGCCTTCGTGCACGCGGTGTTTCCTTTTCTGCACACGACGACGGCAAGTGCGGCGGTGAAGCGTCTCTACGACCGCATGAATCGCCGATGCGTCGCCTGTCCATCAGGTCGGGTCCACCGCCCCGATCTCTTCGCGCGAACGCCCTCGAAAGTGGCGTTTAAGCCGGGTCTGATGTACGAAATCTGATATCAGCGAGGCAGCCGTTTCCGATGGCGCGTCATTGAAGGTGGTCAGAGCCGCTGCTCGATGTGGCGCGGCTCTCGAATGATGCCGTAGGCGGGGCGCCACCGCCCGATCCGCCCGGCGCGCCACAGCTTGCCCTCGGCCCCGCCTCCGGCCTCAGCGGCCCTGCCTGCGGCTTCGAGGGGCATCACGGAGCCACGTCATCGCGGACATCAGCCACGCCAGCATGAGCGCGCAACGGTGGGGCGCATCGGCGACCTCGTGGCTCACATGCCGGGCGCGGACGAGCGGATGCGGGCGACCAACGACGCCACTAAGGCGGATGCGCTGACGCGAACGGCCTAAACTTCAGATGTCCTGCTGACCGCGCCGCACCGGGCGGGGCCAACGATCTACCAAAGTTGACGGCGTGGGCTCCGGTCGGGCCGAGCGCCTAAGTTATGCTGGCCGGCGTGCTATGCCTGCAACGAGCCTGGGATGAAGTCCATCATAGGCCAAGTTGGACACAATAAACACGTCCATCAGCGCAAATTGTGCGTGGGGTTTTGATCGTCAACTTCGGTTTGCGCCCACCCTCTGTGCGCGCGTGGCCAGCATTGCGCACCGCTCGCATCAAGAGCTCATGCCCTGCAAACTCAGACTGAAAACGGGCGGCCGGGATCAGCACCTCCATCCCATTATGATCCGGTCCCCAGAATCCGACCGTAGCTTCGAACTGTGCTTTGGTCAGTGGGCGGTCAAGGCTCGCAATCTCGATCAGCTCTGAGCGGTGGCGCTCGACATAAGAGAGGATCGGGGCGCGCGGGTCGGTGGGCACGTTGGTGCTTCCTAAAGCCTCCCGCATGACCGCCTGCACCGCAGCAAGGGGGCTTCCCCACTGCTCCGGTTGGACGCCCCAATGCCGTGCGAGCAGTCCCGCGACCGCAACGAGTGCGAAGCACTTCTGTACGCGAGGTGATCGGCCCCCACGAGGTGGTCCAAGGGTAAAGTTAGTGCACGGTGGGCCGCTCCGCCACGGATAGCTTGGCCGGCGGAGCTGGTCTGGCAAGCGCAGCCGGCCAAGCGGAGAAGGCTGGCATGAA
>NZ_VRUX01000409.1:0-3927 GCF_008039885.1 Methylobacterium sp. WL103 | reverse complement strand
ACGCTCGCCGCGCGCCATGCAGCCGGAGAGCGCGAGGGCGACGGCGAGCGTGGCGGCGGCCGCCCGGAGCGGTCGGTCATCGAACGCCGCCGGTCGCTTCCCTCCCCCCTCTGCGGGGGAGGGTGAGCCTCGCGTCAGCGAGGGTCGGGAGAGGGGAGCGCCGTATCCGGAAACGTCGCTCCCCTCTCCCGACTTAGCTCGCGGCCCACCCTCCCCCGCAAAGGGGGGAGGGGGCGCGGCGTGGCGGCCTTGACGGAGCGTGCATAGGCGCAAGCGCCGGAAGGCGGTTTCGGTATTCGATATCCGCAGAAGCACCCCGACCTCCCCACGCCAAGCCTCATTCGATGCTACCGCGGCTTTCAGTCCTAGCAAACGCGAACTCTCACGCCGCGCACGGAAATCCCCTAAGGTGGGGCCATGCAATGGACCGATGACGCGCTGGTGCTCGGCGTGCGCAGGCAGGGCGAGACCGGCGTGGTGCTCGAGGCGATGACCCGCGCGCACGGGCGCCATCTCGGGCTGGTCCACGGCGGGCGCTCGCGCCGGATGCAGCCGGTGCTGCAGCCCGGGAACCTCGTGCGCGCCACCTGGCGTTCGCGGCTCGACGAGGGCCTCGGGGCGTTCGCGGTCGAGCCGCTGGATTCGGCGCTGTCGCGTCTGATCGGATCCGGCCTCGCGCTCTACGGCGTCGGCCACCTCGCGGCGCTGCTGCGGCTGCTGCCCGAGCGCGATCCGCATCCCGATCTGTTCGAGGCGGCCCGCGTGCTGATCGCGCACCTGCACGACCGCACGGTGGCGCCGGTGCTGATGGTCCGGTTCGAACTGGCGATCCTGACCGAACTCGGCTTCGGGCTCGATCTCGGCGCCTGCGCCGCCACCGGCGGCAACGACGCCCTGATCTACGTCTCGCCGAAGAGCGGGCGCGCGGTCAGCGCCTCGGCGGGCGAGCCCTATCGCGACCGCCTGCTGGCGCTGCCGGCCTTCCTGCGCGACGGCGGGCGCCTGGAGGGGCCGGACGACGTGCGGAATGGCTTTACCTTGACCGGCTACTTCCTCACGCAGCACATCTGGGGTCCGCGGGCACTGCCGACCCCTGAGGACCGCACACGATTCGTCGCGGCCGGCCTGGATGCCGAGCGCTGATGTTCGTGTTATGTTCCACGTGAAACGTATGAGAACGGAGCCGTGATGGGCCAGCCCTTCGAGCCGCCGACCGGGGACGGCATCGAGAGCGTGGAGCTGAAGTCCGCGCTGGAGGAGCGCTACCTCGCCTACGCGCTCTCCACGATCATGCACCGGGCGCTGCCCGATGCCCGCGACGGGCTGAAGCCGGTGCACCGCCGCATCCTCTACGGCATGAGGCTGCTGCGGCTCGACCCGAACACGGCGCACAAGAAGTGCGCCAAGATCGTCGGCGACGTGATGGGCGACTTCCACCCGCACGGCGACCAGGCGATCTACGACGCGCTGGTGCGGCTGAGCCAGGACTTCGCGCAGCGCTACCCGCTGGTCGACGGGCAGGGCAACTTCGGCAACATCGACGGCGACGGCCCCGCCGCCTACCGCTACACCGAGGCGCGGCTGACCGAAGTCGCACGGCTGATCCTCGACGGGTTCGACGAGGACACGGTCGACTTCCGCCCGTCCTACAACGGCGAGAAGGACGAGCCGTCGGTCCTGCCGGCGGCCTTCCCGAACCTCTTGGCCAACGGCAGCCAGGGCATCGCGGTCGGCATGGCGACGTCGATCCCGCCGCACAACGCGGCGGAGCTGTGCGACGCGGCGCTCTACCTGATCGCCAACCCGGCCGCGACCTCGGCCCAGCTCGTCAGCTTCGTGCAGGGGCCGGACTTCCCCACCGGCGGCATCCTGATCGATTCGGCCGAATCGATCGCCGAGGCCTACCGCACCGGGCGGGGCGCCTTCCGCGTGCGCGCCCGCTGGACCAAGGAGGATCTGGGCCGCGGCACCTGGAACATCGTCGTCACCGAGATCCCCTACGGCATCCCGAAGGCGCGGCTGATCGAGAAGCTCGCCGAGCTGCTGCAGGAGAAGAAGCTGCCGCTGCTCGCCGACGTGCGCGACGAGTCGGCCGAGGACGTGCGCGTGGTGCTGGAACCACGCTCGCGCAGCGTCGACCCGGTGATCCTGATGGAATCGCTGTTCCGGCTGACGGAACTCGAAGCCCGCATCCCGCTCAACATGAACGTGCTGGTCGGCGGCCTCGTGCCCCGGGTGATCGGGCTCGCCGAGGCGTTGCGCGAATGGCTCGACCACCGCCGCGTCGTGCTGCAGCGGCGCTCGCGCAACCGCCTCGGGCAGATCGAGCGCCGGCTCGAGATCCTGAACGGCCTGCTCATCGTCTACCTCGACCTCGACGCGGTGATCCGCATCATCCGCGAGGAGGACGAGCCGAAGGCGGCGCTGATGGCGCATTTCGGGCTCACCGAAGTGCAGGCCAACGCGATCCTCGACACGCGGCTGCGGAGCTTGCGCAAGCTCGAGGAGATGGAGCTGAAGCGCGAGCTCGACACGCTGACGAAGGAGAAGGACGGGCTGGAGGCGCTGCTCGGCTCGGACGCCGCGCAGTGGAAGTCGATCACCCAGCAGGTCCGCCAGATGAAGAAGACCTTCGGGCCCGACACCAAGCTCGGCGCGCGCCGCACGACTCTGCAGAACCCGCCCGACACCGCCGGCATCGACTTCACCGCGGCGATGGTCGAGCGCGAGCCGATCACCGTCATCGTCTCCGACAAGGGCTGGATCCGGGCGCTGAAGGGCCACGTCGCCGACCTGTCCGGCGTCGCGTTCAAGGGCGACGACCGGATCAAGATCGCCTTCCCGAGCGAGACCACCGCCAAGATCCTGGTGCTGGCCTCGAACGGCAAGGTCTTCACCCTCGACGCCTCGAAGCTGCCGGGCGGACGCGGCTTCGGCGACCCCATCCGCCTGATGGTCGACCTCGACGACGGCACCGAGATCGTCGCGGCCTTGCCCTACCGCCCGGAGACCCGCCTGCTGATCGCGGGCTCGGACGGGCGCGGCTTCCTCGCGCCGGCGGACGCGCTGGTCGCCAACACCCGCAAGGGCAAGGGCATCCTGAGCCTCGACGGCGACGCCAAGGCAGTGGTGCTGGTGCCGGCCGAGGGCGACCACGTCGCGGTGACGAGCTCCGACAAGCTGCTGCTGGTCTTCCCGATCACAGAGCTGACCGAGCTCGTCCGCGGCAAGGGCGTGCGCCTGCAGCGCTGCCGCCAATCGAGCCTGGTCGACGCCTGCGTCTTCCCCCTCGCCGAGGGCCTGCCCTGGCGCGACGGTTCACCCGAGGGCCGCCTCGCCCAGCACAGCGTGCTGGAGAAGTGGACGGGCCACCGCACGGATGCCGGGACGCTGATGACGCGGAGTTTCCCGAAGTTCGAGCGGTTCGGGAAGTAGGGCGAAACATCGGATGCCGCTCGGCGGCGGCTTTCCCTGACCGGCCACGTCCATCCCCTCGCCCCGCTGGCGGGGAGAGGGCTTCGGCGACCTCGTCGTCGCCGAAGCGAGGCGGCAGCCGAAGGTGAGGGGGGGCCGAAGCAGCCTCGTCCTGAGCCGCCCCCTCACCGTCGCTCCGGCTACGCCTCTCGCCTCCCGGCTGCACGACGGGGTGCAGCCGGGCCTCTCCCCGCGCGCGGGGAGAGGGGAACCCGCGGCTCAAGCCTTCACCGGTTCGACCCCTTCTCGAGCGAGCAATGCGCGCTTGCGGTCGATGCCCCAGCGGTAGCCGGAAAGGGCGCCGTCGGCGCGGACCACCCGGTGGCAGGGGATCGCGACCGCGAGCGCGTTGGCGCGCGGATCGTCCATGTCTCGGATGATGCCGACCGCCGGTACACGGTCGTGCTCTCCGAAGAAGAGGCGCGCGGCGGACATACGCTTCGCGAGCATGTC
>NZ_VRUX01000408.1:0-3932 GCF_008039885.1 Methylobacterium sp. WL103 | reverse complement strand
CCTCAGCGCGGCGCGCCACCACGCGCCGTCGCGCTGGGCGATCAGCCGCTCCAGGGCGACGCCCGGGATGATCCCGCGATAGGCCTCGCGCCACGCCGCATCGAACACCGCCGACAGCGCGCCGACATCCGCGTTGCGGGCCCGGCGGATGCTCGTGGTGCGGGTGCTCATGGCCGGACCCTTCCGTTCGGTCGTGCGGTTCGCGAGGGGCAACCCGCGTCGGGCCGTCAGGTTCTCCCGCGATCGGGGCGAACAGAAGGCAGCCGACGACAGGCAAGGGCGATGCCGAATTGCCGCCCACCGGGTGCGGTGATAGGGCCTGCCCCGCGACGCAGCCCCGAGAGCCCGTGTTCAACCGCTTCCTCAGCCCCGAGACCCGCTACGCCCGCCGCATGGCCCGCATCGAGCGCTTCGCGCGCCCGATCAGCGGCGCGCCGGCACGCCTCGGCGCCTGGGCGAACATGCTGTTCGTCGACCACGGCATCTTCCGGATGGCCTACCTCAACCGCCATCCCGTCGGCACGGGCAAGATGTGGCGCGCGGCCCAGCCCGGGCCGCACCAGCTCGCGCGCTTCCGCGCCGAGGGGGTGCGCACGGTGGTCTCGCTCCGCGGCGGGCGCGAGCACGGCTCGTGGCCGCTGGAGCGCGAGGCCTGCGAGCGCCAGGGGCTCAAGCTCGTCGAGTTCGTGCTGCGCTCCCGCGAGGCGCCCTCGCGCGAGACGATCCTGGCGGCGCGCGACTTCTTCGCCGGCCTCGAATACCCGGCGGTGATGCACTGCAAGTCGGGCGCGGACCGGGCGGGCCTCGGCGCCGCCCTCTACCTGATCCTGCACGAGAACCGCCCGGTGGCGGAGGCGGCGCGCCAGCTCTCGGCCCGCTACGGCCATTTCCGCTTCGCCAAGACCGGCATCCTCGACGCGTTCTTCGCGCGCTATCGCATCGAGGGGGAGGCGCGGGGCCTCGACTTCCTGACCTGGGTCGAGACCGTCTACGACCCGGAGGCGCTGAAGCGCGGCTTCCGGCCGGGCTTCTGGTCCGACGTGGTGGTCGACCGGGTGATCGGGCGGGAGTGAGCTATTCCGCCGCCGGCCGCGCCGCGTCACGGAACGGGTGGGCCGGATAGGTCCCGACGATCCGCAGCTCGCGCGAGAAGTACGCCAGCTCGGCGAGCGCCCGGGCCAGCCCCGGCTCCTCGGGGTGGCCGTCGACCTCGGCGTAGAACTGCGTCGCGGTGAACTCGCCGTCGACCATGTAGCTCTCGAGCTTCGACATGTTGACGCCGTTGGTGGCGAAGCCCCCGAGCGCCTTGTAGAGCGCCGCCGGGATGTTGCGCACCCGGAAGACGAAGCTCGTCACCATCGGCCGGTCGTCCGAAGCCGCAGGCAGGGCGTCGGGCCGGAACACCACGAACCGGGTGGTGTTGTGGGCCTCGTCCTCGACATCGCGGGCGAGGATGTCGAGGCCGTAGACCTCCGCCGCCAGAGCCGGCGCCAAGGCCGCGCGGGACGTATCGCCGGCCTCCATCACCTCGCGGGCGGCGCCCGCGGTGTCGCCGGCCACCACCGCCTTGAGGCCGAGCCGCCGGATGATGCGGCGGCACTGGCCGAGCGCGTGGACGTGGGTGTGGACGGACTTGAGGTCTTCCAGCTTCGTGCCCGGCAGGACCATCAGCTGGAAGTGGATCGGCAGGAAGTGCTCGGCGACGATGTGGAGCGCCGAGGTCGGGATCAGGTGGTGGATGTCGGCGACGCGGCCCGCGATCGAGTTCTCGATCGGGATCATCGCGGCCTGCGCCCGGCCTTCGGTGACCGCCGCGAAGGCGTCCTCGAAGGTGGGGCAGGGGAGCGGCGTCCAGTCCGGGTAGGCCTCCGCGCAGATGATGTGCGAGTTGGCGCCGGGCTCGCCCTGGTAGCTGATGGTCTTCGGATCGGTCATCGGATCGTCAGTTGAGGCGGCGGGCGCCGAGCAGGGCGCGGGCGCGCTCCAGGTCGGCGGGGGTGTCGACGCCGAGCGGCAGGTCGTCGACGATCGCGGCGTCGATGCGCATCCCGGCCTCCAGGGCGCGGAGCTGCTCCAGCTTCTCGCGGGTCTCGAGCTCGCCCGGCGGCAGCGCCATGAAGCGCGTCAGCGCCCGGCGGCGGTAGGCGTAGAGGCCGATATGGTGGAACAGCGGCCCGTCGCCCCACGGAGCGCGGGCACGGGTGAAGTACAGCGCGCGCAGGCGCTCCGGCCCGACCGTGTGGCCGACGAGCTTGACCACGTTCGGGTCGTCGGCCTCGGCCGGATCGGTGATCGGCGCGCACAGCGTCGCGATGTCGACCGCCCGGTCGGCGAGCAGCGCCACCGCCGCGCCGATGGCGCGCGGGTCGATCGTCGGCAGGTCGCCCTGCACGTTGACGACGACGTCGTGGTTCCCCTGCGGGTCGACGATCTCCAGGGCCTCGGCGAGCCGGTCGGAGCCCGACGGGTGGTCGGCCCGCGTCATCACCGCGACGCCGCCCACCGCCTCGACCGCGGCGGCGATCTCCGCGGTGTCGGTGGCGACCACCACCGGGCCGATGCCGGCCTCGACCGCGCGGCGCCAGACGTGGACGATCATCGCCTCGCCGGCGATCAGCGCCAGAGGCTTGTTCGGCAGGCGCGTCGCCGCGAGGCGGGCGGGAATCAGGACGAGGGGATCGGACATCCGTCGGCGATCTCGGGCGAGCGACTTTGAGGCGGCGATTTGGGGCCAGCGATCCGGCCGCGGACGGGTGCTTAACAGGCGCCCGCCGCCTTGTCATCGAAGGCGCCGGCGCGCGGTCGTACGCCCCGCTGGGTGTACGCCAAACGCCCCGCGGGGGCACGCCACAGGCCCGGTTCGGGCACCCGAGGGCGCCCGGGCGCGTTGGGTGGCGGGCGGCGTGCGACCAATCGTGTGGCCGTCGTCACCCGATCCGCCATTGTCAAGGTCGGCTTGGAGCGGCTAAGCACCCTCGAAATCTTCCAAAGTCCGGCGCCGGCACGCCGGGCGTGGGCCGGCCCGCCGCGCAGCGCGACAGGAGTTGAAGAGAGCATGGACTCGTTCGAGCTGAACAAGGTGGCCGGTGCGGTCCTCGGCGCCCTGCTGTTCGTGGCCGGATCGGGCTTCGTCGCCGAGCTGATCTACCACCCCAAGCCCGCGGGCAAGGCCGGCTACGACCTGCCGGAGGCCAAGGAAGAGAGCGCCGCCGCGCCCGAGGCCGCCAAGGTCGAGCCGATCGCGGTGCGCCTGGCCTCGGCCAACGTCGAGAAGGGCCAGGGCGGCACCAAGGCCTGCCAGGCCTGCCACAGCTTCGAGAAGGGCGGCCCGAACAAGGTCGGCCCGGACCTGTGGGAGGTGGTCGAGCGCAAGAAGGGCGGCCACGAGGGCTTCGAGTACTCGGCCGGGATGAAGGAGAAGGGCGGCGCCTGGACCTACGCCGACCTCGACGAATTCCTCACCAGCCCGAAGGCCTACGTGAAGGGCACGAAGATGGCGTTCGCCGGCATCTCGTCGCCGCAGGAACGCGCCAACGTCATCGCCTACCTCCACACCCTGTCGGACAGCCCGAAGCCGCTCCCGGTGGCCGAGAAGGCGGCGGAGGCCAAGCCTGCGGACGCGGCCAAGCCGGCCGACGCGGCGAAGCCCGCGGACGCCGCCAAGCCCGCCGAGAAGCCGGCTGATGCGAAGGCTGCCGAGAAGCCGGCCGACAAGCCGACCTCGGAGAAGCCGGCCGCCGGCAAGGCCTCCGAGGGCAAGGACAGCCCGGCCAAGCCCGCCGACGTGAAGACCGACAAGCCCGTCACCGAGAAGCCGCCGGGCGCGCCCGCCGGCGCCGGGTCCGAGAACCGCAACGCGGTCGAGCAGAAGTCGGCGCCCGAGAGCAGCGGGCCGTCGCCCTCCTCCGACACGGCGCCCGCGCCGACCGCGC
>NZ_VRUX01000407.1:0-3935 GCF_008039885.1 Methylobacterium sp. WL103 | reverse complement strand
CCCCACCCCCCCCCCCCCCCCCCCCAAAAACCCGGGGCTCTTTCCCCCGCGGCGCCCCCGGGGGGCGCGGGGCGGGGGCGCCCCGGGGGGGGGGGGGCCCCCGAGGGCGAGCCGCAGCCCGGCGACGACCTGATCCTCAGCTGCTACATGAGCCGCGATTTTCGCGAGGGCATGGAAGCGTTCTTGGGCAAGCGCGCGCCGGATTGGCAGGGGCGGTAGCGGCGCGAAGGGGCGCCCTTTCCCTGCGCCACGCCTGACACCTTCCACCTCGCACGACCGCCCTCACCACCGCTTCGGCTACGCCTCCGCTCCCCCGGTTGCACGACGGGGTGCAGCCGGGCCTCTCCCCGCCCGCGGGGAGAGGGGAGGAGGGGCGCGCTACCGCGTGGACGGCAGCAGCAGGTCGGGCAGCCACAGGGCGATGCCCGGCACGAGGCACAGGATCAGGATCGCCACCGCCATCAGCACCACGAAGGGGAGCGTCCCCCAGATGATGTCCGAGAGCGGGATGTCGGGGGCGATGTTCTTGATGACGAAGATGTTCAAGCCCACCGGCGGGTGGATCAGGCCCATCTCCATGGTGATGGTCATCACCACGCCGAACCAGACGAGGTCGAAGCCCGCGGCCTTCAGCGGCGGCAGGATGATCGGCGCGGTCATCAGGATGATCGAGACCGGCGGCAGGAAGAAGCCGAGCCCGATCACCAGCCCGAGGATCGTCACCAGCAGCACCCAGGGGGAAAGCTGCATCGCCACGATCGCGGCGGCCGCCGACTGCGAGATGTGCAGGTAGCTCATCACGTAGGCGTAGAGCAGCGACATGCCGATGATCAGCATCAGCATGGTCGACTCGCGCAGCGTCGCGGTGAGGATCGGGCTGACGTCCTTCGGGCGCCAGACGCCGTAGATCACCGCGATCAGGCCGAGTGCCAGCAGGCCGCCGAGGCCGGCCGTCTCGGAGGGCGTGGCGTAGCCGCCGTAGAGCGCGACCATCACGCCGGTGAGCAGCACCACGAAGGGCAGCACCCGCGGCAGCGTCTCGAAGCGCTGGCGCATGCTGTAGGTGTCGTCCGCCAGGATCGGCGACTGAACGCCGCCGCGCTCGTAGGCGGCCTTCGCGGTGGCGTACTCGGCGCGGAAGCGGAACACCGCCCAGGCCGCGAACAGCCCGACCAGCAGCAGCCCCGGCCCGATGCCGGCCAGGAACAGGCGCCCGAGCGACTGCTCGGCGGCCACCGCGTAGAGGATCATGGTGATCGAGGGCGGCAGCAGGATGCCGAGCGTCCCGCCGGCCGCGATGATGCCGGCGGCGAAGCCCGGCGAGTAGCCGCGCTTGCGCATCTCCGGGATGCCGGCCGAGCCGATGGCCGAGCAGGTGGCGGGCGAGGACCCCGCCATCGCGGCGAACAGCGCGCAGGCGAAGACGTTGGCGATGCCCAGCCCCCCCGGGATGCGGTGCATCCAGGCGTGCATGGCCGAGTAGAGGTCCTGGCCCGCCTTCGAGCGCCCGATCGCCGCGCCCTTCAGGATGAAGAGCGGGATCGAGAGCAGGGTGATCGAGGCCATCTCCTCGTAGACGTTCTGCGCCACGGTATCGAGCGAGGCCGCCGGCATGAAGACGAACATGAACGCCAGCGCGACGAAGCCGAGCGCGAAGGCGATGGGGATGCCGGCCAGCATCGCCGAGAGGGTCGCCCCGGCATAGAGGAAGCCGATCGCGGCGGTGCTCATCGGGTGATCCTCGCGGTGTCGACGGTGTCGCCCATCGGGTCCGTGCCCCGCGGGGTCACGTCCGGCCGTCCGTGCATGTCTTTGTTCAGGTCGGCGCCGAGGCCGACCTTCGGGGCGACCCAGCCGGCGGAGTTCGGACCGTAGGTGAGGGCCTGGACGATCTGCACGGCGAACTGGATGCCGAGCAGGCTCATGCCGACCGCCATCAGGGCGTAGGGGATCGCCAGCGGCGGGCCCCAGCTCGATTGCGAGACCTGCCCGTCGACGTAAGCCTCGTGGAACAGCGTCCAGCTCTTCCAGGCGAAGAACACCACGAAGACGAAGCTGATCATGTCCGCCATCAACAGGCGGGCGCGGTTGACCTTCGGCGACAGGAACCCGGTCAGCGCCTCGATCGCCACGTGGCCGCGCTTGGCCTGGACGGCGGCGGCCGAGAAGAAGGTCGCGCCGACGATCAGGAACACCGCCATCTCGTCCTGCCAGTCGGTCGGCTCGTGCAGGACGTAGCGGATCACCACGCTGTAGCTCAGCACGAGGCAGGCGCCGACGAGCGCGAGCCCGCCGAACACCATGATCACCCCGTTCAGGCGCTTCATCGCCCGGTCCATGACGCCGAGCGCGCCGGGGATCCGGGGCTCGGCGACCGCCTTCTCGGAGGCGGCCGAGGCCGCGTCGAAGGCGTGGCTCACGCGACCTGCTCCGCCAGCTTGAGGAGCTCGGCGCACTGCGCGTTCTTGGCCGCGTAGTCCTTCCACGCCGTGTCGCGGGCGATGTCGCGCCACTGCCCCATGGTCTTCTCGTCGAGGTTCTGCACCTTGGCGCCGGCCTTCGAGAAGACCTGCTCGACATGGGTGTCGTCGGCCTTGGCGCCGTCCTGTCCGAAGGATTCGAGCTCGGCGCCGACCGCCATGATCAGGTCCTGCTGGTCCTTCGGCAGCCCGCTGAAGATCGCTTTCGACATCATGATCGGCTCGAGCATGAACCAGTAGGAGCGCTCGCGCCCCGAGGTCAGCGCCTTCGACAGCTCCTCCAGGCGGAACGAGATCAGGCTGGTGGAGGAGGTGATGACCGCGTCGCACGCGCCGGTCTGCATCGCCGCGTAGGATTCGCTCGACGGGATCGAGAGGGTGGCCGCGCCCGCCTGCTTCATCATCAGGTCCATCTCGCGCGAGCCGCCGCGGACCTTGAGGCCCTTGGCGTCGGCCGGCGCGTAGAGCGGGCGCTCGCGGCTGGCGACGCCGCCCGCCTGCCAGACCCAGGAGACCAGGACGATGCCCTTGGCGTCGAGGATCTCGGTGAGCTTGCGGCCGACCGGAGCCGCCTTCCAGGCGACGCCCTGCGCGTAGGAGGTCACGAGCCCCGGCATCAGGCCGATGTTCAACTCGGGGATCTCGCCGCCGGCGTAGGGCGAGGGGTAGAGCGACATGTCGAGCGCGCCTTTGCGCATCGCGCCGAACTGGGCGTTGGTCTTCATCAGCGACGAGCCGGGATAAACCTGCACCTCGAGCGCGCCCTTCGAGCGCTCGCCGACCGCCTTGGCGAGCTTGCGGCACATGCGATCGCGGAAGTCGCCTTCGTCGATGGTGCCGCCGGGGAACTGGTGGGAGAGCTTCAGCACCGTCGCGGCCTGGGCGGCGCCGCGGCCGAAGTGCAGGAGGGCGGGTGCGGCGAGGCCGCCGGCGAGGAGGGCGCGTCGGGTCGGCGTCATGCTGTTTCTCCCGCGTCGCACAATCGCGACTGTCTTGTTTTTGCGCTGCACAATATAGTGAATGCAACGCTTGGTATATATTGAACGAGCTCTTGTATATTTTGTCAACGCCCCTGCATAATGAGTTCTCGGGAATCGTCACGATCGGGAGGCGTCCAGCGATGAGCCAGGCACAGCGCCTGCGGCAGACCATCGAGGATGAGATCGTTGCTGGCCATCTTGCCGTCGGCGCGCGCCTCGACGAGGTGATGCTCGCCGAGCGGTTCGGGGTGTCGCGCACGCCGATCCGCGAGGCGCTGCTGCAGCTGGCCGTCACCGGGCTCGTCGAGACCAAGCCGCGCAAGGGCACGATCGTCAGCGCGCCGGAGCCGCAGCACCTGCTGGCGATGTTCGAGACCATGGCGGAACTGGAGGCGGCCTGCGGGCGCTTCGCCGCGCGGCGCCTGACCCCCGACCACGAGGCGGCGCTGAAGGCGGCGCTCGCGGCCTGCGAGGC
>NZ_VRUX01000406.1:0-3957 GCF_008039885.1 Methylobacterium sp. WL103 | reverse complement strand
CCGCGCGGCGGCGGCCGCCGCCTCGACGCCGGCATGGCCGCCGCCGACGACGACGACATCGAAAGCCTGTGGAAACGTTTCGGGCATCCCCGGGATGTGCCGCCACCCCGCGAAAAGGTCAATCACCCGCCCCTCACAGGCGCTCCTCCGAGCGGAGCTTGCCTTCCTCGTGAGCAATCTGCTCGCGTGCTCGGCATTTTTGACTACATTTTCAAAGTCACCATCAAATGCAGGACTGTCGTTTTCAATCCGGACACTGCGGATCGCCCGGCCTCAGAGTAATTTCGCACTATCGGGTCATACGAAAACTCTTGCGACTCACTGGTCTGCATGGCATCGAGAATCTGTGAACGATTTATGAACGGACAACGGCGTCCGTCCCGGCCACCCGGGATTTCGTGACATCGCGGACCTCGCTCGGACGGGTGAGGGCGACCAACGAGGATCAAGACGATGCACATCATCGCTATCGGCCTGGGTGCACTCTGCTGCGCCGGCGGCGCGCTCGCTCACTTCACCGACCCGAGCCAACGCAAGGAAGGCGCCCTGGGCTTGGCCGGCTTCGGCTTCCTGCTGACGGGGATGTTTCTCACCCGCTCATAAGGCGGGGCGGGTTTTCACGTGAAACATTGCGGGCTTTGGTCGGCGGTAGCCGTGCCGATCCTTCACAGATCCGCCCGCCACCGCTGTCACGCATCTCACCGCGTATCGAGAAAGAGGCGCGGGTCCACTCTCCCGTCCGGGAGAGGGACAGGGTAAGGGGTGCGACCTCTTCGAAGAATTCTGTCCCCTCACCCCAACCCTCTCCCGAACGGGAGCGGGAGTCGCCGCCCGCTGCACGTGACCACTCGGTGATGAAGCCATCGGCTATTTCCCAATACAGAACCCCGAAAAAAGGCGGTCGAGCACCTCTTCGATGCCGACCTGGCCGCCGACCTCACCGAGCGCGCGTACGGCCAAGCGTAGGTCCTCGGCGACCAGTTCCGGCATCCCGGTGGCGGCGGGCAGGCGGTCGAGGTGGGCCACGCAGCGCTCCAGCGCGTCGCGGTGACGCTCGCGGGTCACGAGGGCGTCGCCGCCGCCGAGCGTCACCTCGGCCTCTGCTGTGATCGCGTCGAGCAGGAGGAGAAGCCCCTCCCCCGTCAGCGCCGAAACAGCGAGGTCGGCACCCGGCGCCGCATCCAGGTCGGCCTTCGTTCGCACGCGAAGGACACGGCTCGTTCCTGAGACTTCCTCTGAAGCAGCGCCCGGCGGGACCAGCATCAACACGAGGTCGGCCTCGGCCATCCGCCGGCGAGTTCGCGCAATGCCCTCGGCTTCGACGGGGTCGCTCGTCTCGCGCAAGCCCGCCGTGTCGACGAGCATTACCGGCAATCCGCCAAGATCGAGCCGCACCTCGATCGCGTCGCGGGTGGTGCCCGGCACCGGTGAGACGATGGCGGCGTCGCGTCGGCTGAGGGCGTTGAGCAGGGTCGACTTGCCGGCATTCGGTGGGCCCGCGAGCACCACCTGAAACCCCTCTCGCAGGCACTCGCCGCGCCGTCCATCGGCGAGTGCGGCTGAGATGGCAGTACGGAGCCGGGCGGCTCGGGCGAGCACGGCTCGGTCGAGCCCGGCATCGTCGATGTCGCCCTCGTCGGCGAAGTCGAGGGCCGCCTCGATCGCCGCGAGGCAGTCGATCGCCTCCTCCCGCCAGGCCGCGACCTGGCGTCCGAGGGCACCGTCGAGCTGGCGCAGGGCCTGGAGGCGCTGGGCTTCGGTGTCCGCTTCGATCAGGTCGGCGACACCCTCGGCCTCGGTGAGATCCATCCGGCCGTTGAGCACCGCCCGCCGGGTGAAGGCCCCCGCCTCCGCCGCGCGGCAACCAGGGAAGGCGGTGAGCGCGCGGATCACCCCCGCCCGCACCGCGACGCCGCCGTGCAGGTGCAGCTCGGCCATGTCCTCGCCGGTGACCGTGTCAGGTCCAGGCATCCAGGCGACCATTCCCTTGTCGAGCATCATGCCGTCGGCCGGATCGCGCAGCGTGCGGAGCGAAAGCCGGCGCGGGGCCGGAAGGGCGCCCGCGAGTGTCACGAGCACGTCGGCCGCGGCCGGCCCGCTGATGCGGATCACCGCGATGGCGGCGCGCCCGAAGCCGGAGGCCGGCGCGAACAGGGTGCTGGAATCGTGCATCGGGCTCCGTCCTGGTTCGTCGGCCTTCGCCGACACGCGGGCGCCGCCGGCTGAACTGAGAAACGCGCCGGCGGCGGATTGGGCTTGCCTCGCCGGAGGGCGATGCGCAAACCGGGCGCCCGCGAAGCGCAGCTAGGGATGATGACGCCATGGTCCATACCCGTCGCACCGTCGTCGCCGGCCTGGCGCTGGCGGCACCTGCCCTCACCGCCCATGCGGAGGATCGATTCGCGGCGGCCGCCGCCCGGATCGTGGCGGTCGAGGCGCGGCTCGGCGGGCGGGTCGGCGTCGCGTTCCGGGATGCCTCGGGCGTGTTCCTCGGCCACCGTGCGGGCGAGGCGTTTGCGATGTGCAGCACCTTCAAGGTTCTCGCCGCGGCTGCGATCCTGGCGCGCGCCGCAGCTGGCGCCGAAACCCTCGATCGCCGCATCGCCTACGCCGCTGCCGACCTGCAAAGCTACGGCCCGGTGACGCGCGCCGCCCTCGCGAATGCGGGCGGCGCGCGCGCGGAGCTGACCGTCGAGGCCCTCTGCGCCGCCGCGATCGTATGGAGCGACAACACGGCGGCGAACCTCCTGCTCGACGCCCTCGGCGGTCCTGCCGCGCTCACCGCCTGGCTGCGCGGGCAGGGCGATGCGGTGACGCGCCTGGACCGGACCGAGCCGACCCTGAACACCGCGCTGCCGGGGGATCCGCGCGACACCACGAGCCCGTCCGCGATCACCGGCACCCTGGAACGCTGCCTCCTCGGCGATGTGCTGACCCCGCCGCACCGCGCGCGGCTGGAAGGCTGGATGGTCGCGTGCGAGACCGGCCGAACGAAGCTCCGCGCCGGCCTTCCGCTCGATTGGACGGTCGGCGACAAGACCGGAAGCGGAGACAACGCCACGTCGAACGTCGTGGCGATCCTGCATCCGCCCGGGCGTCCGCCGATCCTCGCCGGTCTCTTCCTGACCGGCTCGGAGGCGCCGCCGGCGACGCGCGACGCGGCCCATGCCGAGATCGGCCGCATCCTCGTGGAGGCGTTGTGATGGCGAAAGCGACGCCGCGGGCGACCCCCGCCTCCCGCGCCCTGGACAAGGCCGGCATCGCCTACGCGATGGTGGCCTACGCCTACGACGCGGAGGCCCCCCGCATCGGCCTTCAAGCTGCCAACGCGCTCGGCGTCGAGCCTGGCTGCATCCTGAAGACCCTGATGGCTGCGGTCGACGGCCAACCGGTCTGCCTGCTCGTCGCCTCGGACAAGGAGGTGGCGATGAAGCGGGTCGCCTCCGCGATGGGCGGCAAGGCGGCGGCGATGCTGAAGCCGCCGGAGGCCGAGCGGATCACCGGCTACCATGTCGGCGGCATCAGCCCGTTCGGCGCCAAGCGTCGGGTGCCGGTGCTGATCGACGAAGGTTCGCTGGCGGACCGACCGGAGATCCACGTCAACGGCGGCGGACGCGGCCTGCAGCTGCGTCTCGCGACCACCGACTTGGTCGCCGCGCTGCAGGCGCAGGTGGTCGTGCTGGCCGAGCGGTAACGTTCGATTCACCTTAACGGCCGACAGTTGCGCCGCGTGCCCGAACGCCGCGAAACGGGACCTGAGGGGACGACGGGCGCATGCGCGCGACATGGATGATCCCGGCTCTCGTCTGCGGTCTCGCCGCCGCGCCGGCGAATGCGGCCGACCTGTTCGGCGCCGAGCCTGCGCCGACCTACGACCTGCCGAGCAACGCCCCGCGCTACTTCCCCCGCGGCGACGGCAGCGACAACGTCCTGCAGGCTCGCCCCCTGCCCGTGCGT
>NZ_VRUX01000405.1:0-3957 GCF_008039885.1 Methylobacterium sp. WL103 | reverse complement strand
GTGCTGCGCGGCATCGCCGGCACGCCCGCCTCGCCGGCGATGCCGCGCAGCACCCGCGCCGAGACGATGACGATCGAGGGCCCCGGCGGCCCTCTCGATCTCCGGGTGATCCGCCCGCGGGCCGGCGTGAAATTGCGCGGAGCCTACCTGCACATCCATCGCGGCGGCTGGGTCTGGGGCTCGGCCGACGAGCAGGACCCGTGGCTGGAGCGGATCGCCGACACCTGCGGCTTCATCTGCCTCTCGGTCGATTACCGCCTCGCCCCCGAGCATCCCTATCCGGCCGCCCTCCTCGATTGCGAGGCGGCCGCGCTCTGGCTCGCGGGGCCGGGCAAGGCCGAGTTCGGCGTCACGGCGCTGACGATCGGCGGCGAATCGGTCGGGGCGCACCTCGCGGTGATGGTGCTGCTGCGCCTGCGCGACCGGCACGCGCTGCCGCGCGCCTTCCGCGGCGCGAACCTCAACGCCGGCTTCTTCGACCTCGGGCTGACCCCGTCGGTGCGCAACTGGGGCGACGAGCGCCTCGTCTGCAACACCACCGACCTGACCGCCTTCGCCAACGGCTACGTCCGCGACGGCATCGACCGGCGCCGGCCGGACGTCTCGCCGATCTACGCCGACCTCAAGGGCTTGCCGCCGGCGCTATTCACGGTCGGCACCTGCGACCCGCTGCTCGACGACACGCTCTACATGTCCGGCCGCTGGGCCGCGGCCGGCAACGGCGGCCACACGGCGGTCTATGCCGGTGGCTGCCACGTCTTCATCCGCTATCCCGGCGCGATGTCCGAGCGGGCGCTGGAGCTGATCGACCGCTTCCTGATGGCGCTCGCCTGAGCGGGCGCAAGGGGCCTGGGAAAACGGCCGACCCGGGCGTCCTGCCGCCGGCCTTCGCCGCGTGGTTTTCCGCGCGGGGTTGGACGCCGCGGACGCACCAGATCGAGTTGCTGCGCATCGCGGGCGCCGGCCGCTCGGCGCTGCTCGTGGCCCCGACCGGCGCCGGCAAGACGCTCGCCGGCTTCCTGCCGAGCCTCGTCGCCCTGTCGGAGAGCCGGGCGAAGCCGTCCGAGCGAAAACTCCACACGCTCTACATCTCGCCGCTGAAGGCGCTTGCGGTCGACATCGCGCGCAACCTCGAGGCACCGGTGGAGGGCATCGGCCTGTCGCTGCGGATCGAGACCCGCACCGGCGACACCCCGGCGCACAAGCGCACCCGCCAGATCGAGCGCCCGCCGGACATCCTGCTCACCACGCCGGAGCAGCTCGCCCTCCTCATCGCGCACCGCGAGGCGGCGGACTTCTTCTCCCAGTTGCGCTGCGTGGTGCTGGACGAGCTCCACGCCCTGGTCACCTCGAAGCGCGGCGACCTGCTGTCGCTCGCGCTGGCCCGCCTGCACCGGCTCAGCCCCGGCCTCGCCGCGATCGGCCTGTCGGCGACGGTGCGCGAGCCGGACGCGCTGCGGCAGTATCTCGTGCCGCAGAACGCGCTCTCCGAATCGGACCCGGATACCGGTGACGGCGCAGGTCCCTTCTCCCAGGGGGAGAAGGACAGGATGAGGGGCGTGGCCCCTCCGGATACGGCACGCCCCTCACCCCAACCCTCTCCCCCTGGGAGAGGGAGCGCGTCGAGCCCCATGGCCGACCTCGTCGTCGTGCGCGGCGGGGCGGCGCCGAACCTGCACCTGCTCGACAACGGCAAGACCCTGCCGCTCGCCGGGCACACGGCCTGGCATTCCATGCCGGCGATCTACGACCTGATCCGGGCGCACCGCACGGTGCTTGTCTTCGTCAACACCCGTCTCCAGGCGGAGTACACCTTCCAGGAGCTGTGGCGCCTCAACGACGACGTGCTGCCGATCGCCCTCCACCACGGCTCGCTCGACGCCACCCAGCGCCGCCGCGTCGAGGCGGCGATGGCGGCGGGCTCGCTTCGCGCCATCGTCTGCACCGCGACGCTCGACCTCGGCATCGACTGGGGCGACGTCGACCTCGTGATCAACGTCGGCGCGCCGAAGGGCGCGAGCCGGATCATGCAGCGGATCGGGCGCGCCAACCACCGCATGGACGAGCCGTCGAAGGCCTACCTCGTCCCCGGCAACCGCTTCGAGATCCTCGAATGCCGTGCGGCGCTCGATGCCGTCGAGGAGGCGGCGCAGGACACGCCCGACGCCCGCCTCGGCGCGCCGGACGTGCTCGCCCAGCACGTGCTCGGCATGGCCTGCGCCGACGCGTTCGACCCGGTGGCGCTCTACGACGAGGTGATCTCGGCCGCCCCCTACGCGACCCTGTCCTGGGAGGATTTCGAGGCGGTCGTCGACTACGTCGCCACCGGCGGCTACGCAATGCGCGCCTACGAGCGCTTCGCCAAGATCCTGCGCGGGCCGGACGGCTTGTGGCGGGTGCGCGACGCGCGCGTCGCGCAAGCTTACCGGATGAACGTCGGCACCATCGTCGAGGCGGCGAAGGTGAAGGTCCGGCTCGCCCGCTCGCTGCGCGGCAAGCCCGGCACGGTGCTGCCGAAGACCGGCCGGGTGCTCGGCGAGATCGAGGAGGATTTCGCCGACACCCTGACGCCGGGCGACACCTTCCTGTTCGCCGGCGAGGTGCTCCGTTTCGAGGGCTTGGCCGAGGACGAGGCGATGGCCACCCGCGCCGGGCCCGGCACCGACCCGGCGATCCCCTCCTATGCCGGCTCGAAGTTCCCGCTCTCGACCTACCTCGCTGCGCGCGTGCGCGCGATCATCGCCGACCCGTTCGAATGGGACCGGCTGCCGCGGCAGGTCGCCGACTACCTGCTGCTCCAGCGCAGCCGGTCGCTGCTGCCGGGCGAGCGCGACCTCCTGGTCGAGACCTTCCCGCGCGCGGGGCGCCACTACCTCACGGCCTTCCCGTTCGAGGGCCGGCTCGCGCACCAGACGCTCGGCATGCTGCTGACACGGCGGCTGGAGCGCGCCCGCCTGCGGCCGCTGGGCTTCGCCGCCAACGATTACGGCATCGCGATCTTCATGACCCGCGACCTCTCCGAGCGGATCGCGCTGGAGCCCCGCTTCCTCGAAGACCTGTTCGCGCAGGACATGCTCGGCGACGACCTCGAAGCCTGGCTCGACGAATCCTCGATGATGAAGCGCACCTTCCGCCAATGCGCGGTCATCGCCGGGCTGATCGAGCGCCGCCATCCCGGGCTGAAGAAGACCGGGCGGCAGGTGACGATCTCCACCGACCTGATCTACGACGTGCTGCGCAAGCACCAGCCCGACCACCTGCTGATGCGCGCCGCGCGCCAGGATGCGGCAACCGGACTCCTCGACGTGAGGCGGCTCGGCATGATGTTGGAGCGCATCCAGGGGCGAATCACCCACAAGGCCCTCGACCGCGTCTCGCCGCTTTCGGTCTCCGTGATGCTGGAGATCGGGCGGGAACGGGTCTACGGCGAGGGCGCCGACGAGATCCTGGCCGAGGCCGAGGCCCAGCTTCTCGAAGAGGCGCTGGGGTGACGGCCCCCTTCCCCACCGACGAGGACACCATCTTGGCGCTCGGCCTGAGACTCGAGAAGACTCAAAAATCCCCCGGCCTGACGCTCGCCGGCGAGGTTCTCACCCTCGATTTGTGCGGCGGCCTGTGGGCGCCCGCGCACCGCACCCTGATCGTGTCCGATCTCCACCTGGAGAAGGGCTCGGCGTATGCGGCCCGCACCGGCCAGTTCCTGCCGCCCTACGACACCCGCGAGACCCTGGCCTGCCTGCACGAGGCCGTAGCCCGCTTCGACCCGGCCTGCATCGTGGCGCTCGGCGACAGCTTCCACGACGCGCGCGGGCCGGAGCGGATGGAGCCGGGCGACCGGGCGATGGTCGCGGCGCTGCAGCAGGGCCGCGACTGGGTCTGGATCGCCGGCAACCACGACGCCGCGGTGAGCGAGGGCGTCGGCGGGCGCTACGCCGACGTGCTGCGGCTCGGCGGCCT
>NZ_VRUX01000404.1:0-3958 GCF_008039885.1 Methylobacterium sp. WL103 | reverse complement strand
CGCGAGGGCCGGTGGCGGCGCGAGGGTCTGGGCGGTCTCCATGGTTTGCGAACGCCGCGGCCCCTGCGCCGGCTCCTGACTTCCGCCGGGCGCGGCCTGCGGCTAAAGCACCGCCATGGCCTCGCAGCGTTCTCCCGTCCCCCCCGTCCGGGAAACCGTCCACGAGGGGCGCGACGGCTGGCTGTTCCTGATCGGCGGCAGCAACGACGTCATGGAGCGCTACCGCGGCACCTTGCGCCAATGGTGGACCCTGCGCGGCTGGACCCGGCTGATGACAGCGCGCGCCGCCCGCGCCGCCCGCCTCGGCATCCGCTGCGTCCAGTTCATCGTGCCCGAGAAGCTCTCGGTCTACGACCACATGACGATCGACCTGCCCTACGACCCGTCGCGCGCCTCGACCCGGCGGCTCGCCCGCAAGCTCGCGGGACAGGCCGCCTACCTCGACCTGCTCGGCCCCTTCCGCGCCGCCCGCGACGGGCCGGCGCCCCTCTACCTGAAGACCGACACGCATTGGTCGGCGGACGGGTGCCTGCTCGCCTACCGCGAGCTGATGCGTGCCCTCGCCGCGATCCCGCCGGCCGACATCGGTGCGCGTCCCGCCCTCGTCATGGATCGGGTGATGGACCTCGGCGCCAAGCTGCCGGGCCGGCCGGTCGAGCGGCTGGTGCGCCCGCAGATCCAGCGGGACGCGGTGCGCGTCGAGGCCGGCGCGCTGCTCGCGGCCTACGAGGCGGAGGGCCGCGAGCGCGACCTGCACACGGGGGCGCACGTGGTCTACCGCAACGACAACCCGGCCGCGGACCCGCGGCGCGTGGTGCTGTTCGGCGATTCCTACGCGCATTTCGCGCCCATGCTGCTCACGGGGCTGCTCGCCGAGAGCTTCGCCGAGGTGCACTTCGTGTGGTCGGCGAACCTCGATTGGGCCTACGTCGAGCGGGTGCGCCCCGACATCCTGCTGTTCGAGCTGGCCGAGCGCTTCCTCGCCCGCCTGCCGAGCGACGACTTCGACGTGGCCGCCGGGCGCAGGGTCGCGACGGTCTAAGCGAGTTTTGCAAAAGTGGCCGCCGGTTTTGCGTCAAAAACTTGCGACGGACCAAGGACCTGAGCAGGGTCGCGTTGCCGATGCGGCTCGGCTCAGGGCGTCGGCTGGACCAGGCTGGTCTCCGTCAGGGCGTCGTCGATTTGGAAGGCGCGGTACCCATCCGGCGTCGCGGCGATGCCGAACAGCAGGACGAGGATCGCGAGGATTCCAGCCAGGCCCAGCGTCACCCCGTCGGCCTGCCGCCGCAACCCGTGGATCGCGGCGCATCCGGCGGTGAACACGGCCGCCTCGGCGGCGGGAATCGCGAGGGCGAGCGACATCGATCCTCCATTCAGGCCATCTCGGCGCGGTCGCGCCGGGCGTCCCACGGCCCGGCCGCAACCGCCGAGCAAGATAGCCAAGCCAGACAACCAAGCAGGAAACGGGCTAGGTTTTGCACCGACCCTTCTTCCCTTCCGCGCAAGGCCGGCCCGAGGGGCGGGCGGACGCGCGCAGCACCGGAAACGCATCGCATGGGATTGCTCGTCGACGGCGCCTGGCAGGACCAATGGTACGACACCAAGTCGACGGGCGGCCGCTTCGAGCGCAAGGCCTCGGCGTTCCGCAACTGGGTCACGACCGACGGCGCGCCGGGCCCCTCGGGGGAGGGCGGATTCGCGGCCGAGCCGGGTCGCTACCACCTCTACGTCTCGCTCGCCTGCCCGTGGGCGCACCGCGCCCTCATCGTGCGAGCGCTGAAAGGCCTGGAGGACGCGATCTCCGTCTCCGTCGTCGATCCGCACATGGGCTCGGAGGGTTGGGTGTTCGGCGACAGCCCGGGCGCCACCCCCGATCCGATCCACCACGCGACGCGGCTCTACGAGGTCTACCGCGCCGCCGACCCGCACTATACCGGCCGCGTCACCGTGCCGGTGCTGTGGGACCGCAAGAAGCGGACGATCGTCTCGAACGAGTCGGCCGAGATCATCCGCATGTTCGATTCGGCCTTCGGCGGCACCGGGCCGGACCTCTGCCCGGACGACCTCCGCGCGGCGATCGATGCCGTGAACGCCCGGGTCTACGACCGGGTCAACAACGGCGTCTACAAGGCGGGCTTCGCCACCGAACAATCCGTCTACGAGGAGGCCTTCGCCGCGCTGTTCTCCGAGCTCGACGCCCTCGAAGCGCGCCTCGACGGCCAGCGCTATCTCTGCGGCGCGCGGCTGACCGAGGCCGACATCCGGCTGTTCACGACGCTGGTGCGGTTCGATGCGGTCTATGTCGGGCACTTCAAGTGCAACCGGCGGCGCATCGCCGACTACCCGAACCTGTCGAACTACCTGCGCGACCTCTACGCCCTGCCGGGCGTCGCCGGGACGGTGAACCTCGTCCACATCAAGCGGCACTATTACGAGAGCCACCCGACCATCAACCCGACGGGCATCGTGCCGGCGGGGCCGGACCTGGACTTCGCCGCGCCCAACGACAGGGCCCTGCGCTTCGGCGCGTGAAGCGCGAACTTGTGGCGCGAACTTGCAAACCGGACTCGACGGATGCGCGCGGCGCGTTAGATCGCTGCCATGACGATCGCACAGACGCTCCGCCGCCTCGCCCTCCTCGCCGCGCCCCTGGCGCTCGCCGGCCCCGCCTGGTCGCAGGCGGCGGTGCAGCTCGAGGGCACCTGCGAGAAGCTGGTGATCGAGGGCAAGGACGCCACCGCCGCCTGCAAGCCGACGCTCGGGAACGCCGCCGAGCGCCGCCGCACGACCTTCGACTTCACCACCACCGACGGTCGCACCCTGAGCTTCAGCGGCACCGGCGCGCAGCAGGAGCGCACGGAGGAGACCGATCCGCTCCAGCCGATCAACCTCGTCACCGCCGGCACGTCGAGCGACAAGGGAATCGTGCGCAATCCGACGCCGGCGGTCGGCGCCTGCACCTTCTCGACCCCGGCCCCGGGCAAGACCACCATCGCCTGCGAGGCTTCGGCGCCGGACGGGCGCACCTTCGCCGGCACCTTCGTGACGCAGGCGAAGGCCGCCTCGGGCGCCCCCGCGCAATAAGCCGCGCTTTTTCGAAGACGTCGGCCACTCCGCCTCCGGGAGATCGCTCCCGGGGGGGGCATGTCTCACGTCGCGACGCCGGCCAGACGAGGATGGCGGCAAGATCGCACCGGCGGCGACCTGGCGCACGGATTCCCTTGCGGACAGAGCGCGTTCCGCACTGGTCAGCCGGGCGCCTGAGTCCCATGTACCGCGTCAGGCGACACTTGGTTCCAAGGCCCGATACCGCATGCTGAACGACACGCTCGCGACGGACGCGCATCCCGGTGCGTCCGACCTAATCCGAGAGACCACCACGACCGGATTCCGGCAGGACGTGATCGCCGAGTCGGCGAACCGTCCCGTGCTGGTCCTGTTCTGGTCGCCCCGCGCCCCGTCGAGCAAGACGCTGCTGGCGGTGCTCGAAAAGTTCGTCCGCGTGGCCGCCGGCAAGGTCGTCCTCGTCAAGATGAACGTCGACGAGCATCCGGCGGTCTGGGGCCAGATCGGCCAGCAGCTCGGCCTGCAGGGCGTGCCCGCCGTGGTCGCCATCGACCAGGGCCGCCCGGTCGACATGTTCGAGGGCGCCCTGCCCGAGGCCCAGATCAAGACGTTCTTCGATCGTCTCGCCGGGCCGAGCGAGATCGACCAAGTGATGGCGGAAGCCGCGCAGGCGCTGGAGGAGGGCGACCTCGCCGGCGCCTCCGAGCTCTATGCCGCCGTGCTCGGGCAGCAGCCCGACAACGTCGCGGCACTCGCCGGCCTCGCCAAGATCCAGCTCGACGCGGGCGAGTTGGAGAACGCCAAGCAGGTGCTCGCGATGGTGCCGGAGGCCAAGGCCGCCGACCCGGGGCTCGCCGGCATCCGCGCCGCGATCGAGCTGGCCGAGCAGGCC
>NZ_VRUX01000403.1:0-3965 GCF_008039885.1 Methylobacterium sp. WL103 | reverse complement strand
GCCGCGGGATGGGCCTGCGGGACGACGCATGCTCTGGCTCCTCAGGCGGCCGCGTCCTCGGCGGGCTTGGCGGCCTTCTCGGCGCGCTTGGCGGCGCGCTCCTTGGCCTTCTCGCCCGGCTCCGCCTTCTGCGGGTTGTTGCGGGTCGGGCGCTTGGCGAGCCCCGCGGCGTCGAGGAAGCGCAGCACGCGGTCGGTCGGCTGCGCGCCCTTGGCGAGCCAGGCCGTGATCTTCTCGGCCTCGAGCACGATGCGGGCCGGGTCGTCCTTGGCCTTCATCGGGTCGTAGGCGCCGACCTTCTCGATGAAGCGGCCGTCGCGGGGGGCGCGGGCGTCGGCGACGACGATGCGGTAGTACGGGCGCTTCTTGGCGCCGCCACGGGTGAGGCGGATCTTGAGGGACATGTCTTCAACTCCTGATGTGCTTCGATCGATCAACGAATGGTGAGTAGTGAGTAGCGAATGGAAGGCCGAAAGCCGCATTCGCTATTCGCTACTCCCCCTTCGCCCTACTTCTTCTTCCCGAACGGGAAGCCGCCGAGACCCGGCATCTTCGAGCCTCCGAGGCCCGGAAGGCTCGGCATCTTGCCAGCCCCCCCGAGGCCGGGGGGCATCGGCGGCAGCTTGCCGCCGAACTGCTTCTGCATCGCCTCGATCTGCTCCGGCGTCGGCTCGGGCATTCCAGGCGGAAGGCCGGGCATCCCGCCGCCCATGCCGCCCGGCATCCCGCCGCCGCCGAGGCCGAACATCGAGCCCAAAGCCTGGCCGATGCCGCGTTTGCCCGAGCCCATCGCCTTCATCATGTCGGCCATGGTCCGGTGCATCTTCAGGAGCTTGTTCAGCTCCTCGACCTTGGTGCCCGAACCCGCCGCGATGCGCTTCTTGCGGGAGTTCTTGAGCAGGTCGGGGTTCTTGCGCTCCTGCGCGGTCATCGAGGAGATGATCGCGCGCTGGCGCTTGAACATGTTCTCGTCGAGGTTGGCGCCCTCGACCTGCTTCTTCATCGCGCCCATGCCGGGCAGCATGCCCATCAGGCCGCCGATGCCGCCCATCTTCTCCATCTGTCCGAGCTGCATCGACAGGTCGTCGAGGTCGAACTTACCCTTGCGCATCTTCTCCGCGGTGCGGAGCGCCTGCTCGTGGTCGATGGTCTCGGCCGCCTTCTCGACGAGCGAGACGATGTCGCCCATGCCGAGGATGCGGTTGGCGACGCGGGAGGGATGGAACTCCTCCAGCGCGTCGACCTTCTCGCCGGTGCCGACGAGCTTGATCGGTTTGCCGGTGACGGCGCGCATCGAGAGCGCCGCGCCGCCGCGCGAATCGCCGTCCATGCGGGTGAGCACGATGCCGGTGACGCCGAGCCGCTGGTCGAAGGCGCGCGCGGTGTTGACCGCGTCCTGGCCGGTGAGCGCGTCGGCGACGAGCAGCACCTCGTGGGGGTTCGTCGCCGCCTTCACCTCGGCGGCTTCCTGCATCAGGGCCTCGTCGACCGTGGTGCGGCCGGCGGTGTCGAGCATCACCACGTCGAAGCCGCCGAGCCGGGCGGCGTCCATGGCGCGCTTGGCGATCTGCACCGCAGACTGGCCGGCGACGATCGGCAGGCAGGCGACGCCGACCTGGGCCGCGAGGATCGCCAGCTGCTCCATCGCCGCCGGGCGGCGGGTGTCGAGGGAGGCGAGCAGCACCTTGCGCTTCTCGCGGTCGGACAGGCGCCGGGCGATCTTGGCGGTGGTGGTGGTCTTGCCCGAGCCCTGCAGGCCGACCATCAGGATCGGCACCGGGGCGGGGGCGTTCAGGTCGATCACGCCGGCGTCGGTGCCGAGCATGGCCACGAGCTCGTCGTTGACGATCTTCACGACCATCTGGCCGGGCGTGACCGACTTCAGCACGACGGCGCCGACGGCCTTCTCGCGCACCGCGTCGGTGAAGCCGCGCACCACTTCGAGGGCCACGTCGGCCTCGAGCAGGGCGCGGCGGACCTCGCGCATCGCGGCGGTGACGTCGGCCTCGGTCAGCGCGCCCCGGCGGGTGAGGCCGGAGAGGATGCCGGACAGGCGGTCGGAAAGGCCCTCGAACATGGCGCTACTGGTCCAGGCCGGACGCGGCGGCACGGCGCGCCTGGAACGCGTCCTCGAAGGCACTGAGCGCGCGGGCGAACTTGTCCCGGCACTCGGGATTGCAGAAGCCGACCACGGCGCCGTTGTAGAGCGTCAGGGAATCGGCCGCGATCGGCTTGCCCGACCAGGGGCAGAGCTCGTTCACGGCATCCTCGATGCGCAGGGCGGCGGATGGTGTCATGGCGTAAAGGTCATGGCGTGGGTCAAGGACGGCCTTCGTGAGGACGCCTGCCGCCAACGCCGAGCACGCCCGAGGGCGCGGACGCGCTGTCGGGCGTTGACCTCCGGCCTCGATGGACCGGTCGGCTTCGGAATCGACGACGAACGTCGGATGCGCCGGGCGATACGGAAGCCGGCGCCAAAAGTCAATTTTTGTACGCCCCGGCAGCTTCCCCGGCAGCCGCCCCTACCGCCGGGCTCGCCTTTTCGCCCGCCTCTCCCACCTTCGATGATCCGACGAAGCATGAAGGAGGACGACCGCATGGCATACGTCTCGGCCAAGATCAGGGACGAGGGCAGGGCCGCCAAGACGCAGGGCGCGCCGCTCTCGGCCGACCCGTATCCCGCCGGCTCCCAGGACAGCGCCGACTGGCTCGAAGGCTACACCTTCGACGAGCGCGAGCAGAACGTCGACCGCGAGGTCGAGCCAGGGGTCGAGCCAGGCGTCGACACCGGCAAGGCCTGACGGAGGAGGGCGGGATCCGGCCCACATTCTCGCGATCGAACGCAGACGCAGCGTTAACTTTTACCGATCGTTAAGCATGTTCGGCACTGAATGGCCTCGATCGTTGAGGACACACCGATGTCGGACCCCGCCCGCAACCTGCCCCCGTACGAGTCCGGTGGACGCCCGACCCCGGGCCCGCTGCGCGACTGGCTCGCCGCCATGAAGGCCCAGGCGCCCGCCGCCCAGGCCCAAGCTCAGGCCCCCTTCCAGCCGCAGGCCGAGACGCGCCAGCCGCCGCGCCCCGAGCCCCGCGCCGCCGAGACGGCGTGGTCGCCCCGGATCGTGCAGCAGCCGGTCGAGGCCCCGCGTTCGAACCCGGAGGCCGAGGACATCTCCGAGCTGATGGCCGAAAACCTGATGCTGAAGGCGAAGCTTCGGATCGAATCCGACCGCCACGGCGAGTTGCAGACCCTGCTCGCCCAGGAGATCCGCGAGCTGCGCAACCACGTGCAGATCGAGATGAACGCCCTTCACGAAATCCGGGCCGAGCGCGATCACTTCCGGGTCGAGCGCGACCAGATCCGCGACGAGCTCGATGCGATGCGCGAGGAGCGCGACCTCTGGCGCGCCCGCACCGAGGCGCTGGCCCAGCCGCTGTTCCAGAAGCGCTGAGGCGCGTCGATCGCGGCGAGCCACGGTCGTCGGACACGACGAAGGGCCGCCCTCGCAGGCAGACCTTTTTGAAAAGCCGAAGGGCCGCCCGTGAGGGCGGCCCTTCCATTGCCGAACCGCGGTCCGGCCGAAACTGTCCCGAGAGTGCCCGGGCGCCCTTAGAAGGAGGCGCCGGAGGCGACGGTCCAGGTCCGGTAAGCCGAAGACAGCGGCTGATGACAATGAGACACTGGATCACCTCCTTTCGTTCGTTGCTGGGATCCCCAAGGTAGGTGGCGGGACGGCCCCTGTGAAGCCCCCCGCCTGCGTTGTCTCGCCGCCCCCCGTGGCAGGCTCCTCGGCCGCCTTCGCGACGCCGATCGGGCGTCAGGGGCGGCCCGCGACGACGGCGGCGACGAGGTCGTTCAGGATCTGGGTCAGCTCCGCCTGCGCGGCGGGGGTGGACAGGTTGTGGTCGGTGCCCGCGACGATCGCGACCGGGGCGCCGAGCCGACGGGCGGCGCGCTCGGG
>NZ_VRUX01000402.1:0-3991 GCF_008039885.1 Methylobacterium sp. WL103 | reverse complement strand
GGGCAAGACGGGGGCGGGCGCCTTCCCCGGGTCGGCGAGGCGCGTCGGCAGGGTGTCGAGGCGCAGGGCCTTGCGCAGGGCCCGCGAGCCGGCATCGACGGCGATCGTCAGCGCGGCGGTGGCCGCGATCAGCACCGCGGCGACGTCGAGGCGCAACTCCGAGATCGCGGCGTCGACGTGGAAGCCCAGCGTCGCGACGCCCAGGATGCCGAAGATCGCGCTCTCGCGCAGGATCAGCTCCCAGCGGTAGAGCAGGTAGGCGAGGAACTGCCCGTAGAGCCGCGGCACGGTCTCGTAGGCGTAGAGGTTCAGGCCCGTCGGCGCGTCGGCGCGGTAGGGCAGGGCGTCGGCGTGGCGCCCCATCAGGTAGCCGACGATGCCGGCGTTGTGGATCGTCAGCGCCAGGATCGCCGGCAGCATCGAGGGGCCGAGGGTCTGCAGCAGCACGTAGGCGAGCATGTATTCCGGCGTCGAGCGCAAGACCACGAGGAGCACCCGCCCCGCGGGCGCACCGAACCGGCCGGAAAAGCGCCGCGACACCAGCGGGAACAGGACGAGGGCGCCGAGCGCGGTCGCGACCAGCGCGATCTGCGCCAGCACCAGCGTCTGCACCGCGCCGGGGAGGATCTGGCCGGTCAGGATCGGCGAGAACCAGGCCCAGAGCCGGGGCAGGGTGGCGGGGTCGAGGAGGCTCGCGTTGCGCAAGGGGGCGGGGACGACGTCGTGGGTGAGGAAGCGGACGAGGCTGGCGCCGACGTTGGTGGTGCCGACGGTGGCCGGCAGCGCCAGCGCGCTCGCCGCGATCAGCACCGGCACCGTGTTCGCCCGCACCCAGAGCCGGCGCGAGCCGATCAGCGCGTAGAACACCAGCAGCAGGGCGCCGGCCTCGGCGTAGCGCCCCTGGCGGAAGGCGGATTCGAGGTAGAACCCCATGGTCGGCAGGCCGATGAAGCCGAGCACCAGGGTCGAGCGCATGGCGCATTCGAAGCGGTAGAGGGTGTAGTGCCGGAAGGCACCCGCGACCTCCGGCAGGCGGGCGTAGAGGAAGGCCGAGACGGCGCCGGTGCCCGCGGGCAGCACCCGGAGCGCCGACAGGTCGGCCTCCTCGATGATCTCCGAGTAGACCTTCGCGCAGATGCCGGCATAGGGCAGGGCGATGGCCAGGATCCCGGTGGTGGCCGAAAGCCCGAACACCTGCATCAGCAGCAGGGCCCAGAACAGCTCGTGCACCGCGCGCAGGCCGGCGCAGAGGAGGCGGACCGCGCGGAACCGCGCAAAGGGAATCGCCAGCAGGAAGCCGGCGCCGGCGCCCAACGTCACGCCGAGCACCGCGAAGGCGACCGTGTAGACGACGCTCCAGCCCTCCACCGAGAGCAGGTCGGGCCGCAACAGGCCGGCGAGCAGCCGCTGGAGGTCGGCCCAGGGGTTCAGGCTGGTGACGTGGAGGTCGGCCAGGGACAAGGCGGCGAGCGCGGCCCCCGCGAACCACAGGCTGGTCGCGGCGTAGCCAGGGCGTTGAAGCCCGATCACGCCGCCGCCTGGTAGAACGGGCTCAGCGCCGCCGCGTCGAGGCTGCGGGCGGGCGCGTCGAGGACGATGCGGCCGGCCTCCAGCACCACGATCCGGTCGGTGTGGGCGAGCGCGAGCGCCACGTCGTGGAGGGCCACCACCAGGGTCTCGTGGCCGCGGGCCATCTCGGCGAGCACGGCTGCGCCCTGCATCCGGTCCAGCGCCGAGACCGGCTCGTCGCCGACCAGGATCGGCCGGCCGTTGTAGAGCGCGCGGGCGACCGAGACCCGCTGCTGCTGCCCGCCCGACAGCGCGCCCGCCTTCTCGCGGATCTTCTCGGCCAGGCCGACCCGGGCCAGCACCGCGCGGACTTCGGCGAGGTCGGCGGCGGCCGGGCGAACCAGGGTGCGCAGGTTGTGCAGGGTCGAGCGGCAGTCGAGGCGGCCCATGTAGACGTTGTGGAACACCGACAGGGTCCGCACGAGGGCCGCCGCCTGCGGCACCAGCGCGACCCGCTCCGGGCTCTGCGCCTGGATCAGGCCGATCAGCGTCGACTTGCCCGCCCCCGAGCGCCCCAGCAGCGCGACCCGCTCGCCCGGATAAATCGTCAGGTCGATGCCGGCGAGCACCGGGCGCCCGTCGTAGGCGGCGCCCGCATCCACGAGCCGGATCGCAGGGTCTGCCATCGTGTCGGTCAGTCGAGCAGGCCGGTGGACTGCCCCACCGCGATCAGCGGCGCGTAGGCGGCGTTGTCGACGGGGATGAATTTCGAGCGGCCGAACGGCTCCAGGATCGCCGGATCGGCGATGCCGACGAGCGCCGCCTTCAGCTTCGCGGTGAAGCCGTCGCCGTAGATCGCGTCCACGTCGCCGCGCACCGTCCACTGGTAGTCGGGGAAGGTCGGGCTCTCCCAGATCACCGTGACCGCCTTGGGGTCGACCTTGCCGGCCTTGGCGTCGAGGTCCCAGACCGAATAGTCGACCGCGCCGACGGCGAAGGCGCCCGACTGGACGAGCTGGATCGTCCGGCTGTGGTCGCCCGAGAAGCCCACCGTCGGGAAGACCTGCTCGGGGGTCTTGCCCGGAAAGGCCTGCCGGATGAAGTATTCCGGCATCAGGCGGCCCGAGGTCGAGGCGCGCGAGCCGAAGGTGAAGCTCTTGCCGGCGATGTCCTTCGGGAAGTCCTTCGACGGCTGGAGCCCGGTCTTCACGTTGGCGATCAGGTAGGTCTTGAAGGCGGCGTCCTCCGCGCCTTGCGCGATCGCCTGGGAGCCCGGCACCGCCTTGCGCGCCTGCACGCCGGTGAAGCCGCCGAACCAGGCGAGCTGCACCTGCCCGTTGGTGAAGGCGGTGACGGCGGCCGGATAGTTCTTCACCGGGATGTACGTCACCGGTACGCCGAGCTTGGCTTCGAGGTAGCGCGCGACCTTGCCGAAGCGCTCGACCAGGCGGCTCTCGTCCTGGTCCGGGATGCCGGTGAACACGAAGGCGGGCTTGGCGGCTTGCGCCGAGGCCGGCCCCGCCGCGGGCAGGGCGGCGAGCACCGCCAGGATCAGCGTCCGAAATCCGTCGCGCATGCTTCGTCCCCGCTCCCCGTCGACCGCCTCGGCCCTGGGCCGCCATCCGCATCGGTGACCGGCCCGCATCGGTGTCCTGCCCGCATCGGTATCCTGCCCTCATCGGTATCCTGCCCTAGAGCATTTTCGAGCGCGGTGGATACCGGCTCGCGTGCAGAAAAAGCGGCCACGCAGGCGGTTAGAGCATGGGCCGGTCACGCCGTGGATGCGGTGGCGGCGCCGCACCGGTCGTCCTCCGCCGTGCCGACCCGCCCGGCCCGACGCCTGGCCCCGCAGGGTCGAAGGCCACGCCTTCGACCGCGGCGGGAGACACGGGCGGGAGACACGGACGGCAGGCACGGACGGCAGGCACGGACGGCAGGATGGTACGATCAACGGGAACCCGGCCCTCCGAACGCCGTTCGAGCAGGGCAACGAACGATCACGGACGAAAAAATCACCATGAAGAAGATCCTCCTCGGCGCGACCCTGGCCATCGGCCTGCTCGCCGGCACGAACATGCCGAGCCAGGCGGCCCCCGGCGACGGCCTCTCCCGCAACGCCGCGGCGACCGGCAACAGCACCTTCGCCGGCCAGCATCGGATGGCCCGCCGCGGCAGCATGATGGCGCGCCCGCACATGATGCGCCGTCACCGTCATCACCGCCGCCATCGCTGACCAGATCGCCGCCGCCGGATTCGATGACGGCTCCGGCGGCGTCATACCAAATCCGGTCGATCCCTTCGGGATGGCGGATGTGGGCTCCGCTCATGCGCAGCGCGGGATGCGCCGCGCGGGCTTGCCTGATACGGCCTCCACTTCGATCGAGCGGAGGCCGTATCAGGCGGCGGCCGCCTCATCGAGCAGCCATTCGATCCGCCCCCGGCTCGTCACCCGGCCCGCCGGCAGGTCCTCGCGGGCGGCGAG
>NZ_VRUX01000401.1:0-4002 GCF_008039885.1 Methylobacterium sp. WL103 | reverse complement strand
CGCCGACGCCGCGCCCGCGGCCGCGGAAGCCCATGCCGAGCTGGTCGACGCGCTGGCCCGCACCGTGCCGGCCTTCGCCGCGAACGGTCTCGCCCTGCTCCTGACCTTCTATCTCTGGGCCTCCGCCCGCATCGTCCAGCTCTCGGGCCGCCTGCCGCGGCCCTGGCCGGACATCCCTGCGACCATCATGCCGCGCACCATGCTCGGGCTGCTGGCGGTGGCGGCGGTCCTCGCCTTCGCGCCGGGCTACGCGGGCGTCCTCGGCACCGCACTCGTCGGTTCGGTGAGCGCGGTCTTCGCGCTGCAGGGGCTCGCCGCCTTCCACGACCGCAGCCGCGGCCGGCCCGCCCGCGGCATGATGCTGTTCGGCCTCTACCTGATCCTGTTCTTCACGCAGGGCATCGCCCTGATCGTGCTCACCCTGTTCGGCCTCGCCGACACCGCGCTCAACCGCCGCCGTCGACCCGACGGCGCGGCCCCTTGAGACCCCGGCCGGCCCGCAGCGGCGGCCCCACTGAGAGAAGGACGAAAACCATGGAAGTGATCCTGCTTGAGCGCGTCGCCAAGCTCGGCCAGATGGGCGAGACCGTGAACGTGAAGCCGGGCTTCGCCCGCAACTTCCTCCTCGCCCGCGGCAAGGCGCTGCGCGCGACGGAAGGCAACAAGAAGCACTTCGAGACCCAGCGCGCCCAGCTCGAGGCGAAGAACCTCGACCGCAAGAAGGACGCCGAGGCCGTCGCCGAGAAGCTCGACGGCCAGACCTTCGTGCTCATCCGCCAGTCGGGCGAGTCCGGCGTGCTCTATGGCTCGGTCTCCACCCGCGACCTCGCCGAGGTCGTGACCAAGGACGGCTTCACCGTCGAGCGCGGCCAGTTCACCCTGAACCAGCCGATCAAGACGCTCGGCCTGCACGTGGTCCCGGTGGTGCTGCACCCCGAGGTCGACGTGAAGGTCACCGTCAACGTCGCCCGCAGCCCCGAGGAGGCCGAGCGTCAGGCCCGCGGCGAGTCGGTCACCGAGCGCGAGGCGTTCAACCTCGACGACCTCGGCCTGGAAGTCGGCATGGCGCTGGCCGAGGCCGGCGAAGGCGCCGACGACCGCGGCTGATCGCGCCGCCCTCCCGCCTCCTGCGATGGAGACGGAGGGCTGTGGATGGCGGTGACAGCGGGGACGGCGCCCCGAGAGGGTTGACGCGTTCATCGTTTGTTCCAAGATGGACGCCCGTTCCTCGAACCGAGGGGCGGGCGTCCTCGCGTTCCGGGCTACCGTGACGCGGACGTCGGCGGCTAAGCATCGGTCAACCCTACCGGTGCCATGGTCGTCGGATCTTGTTCGGGATGCGGGGCCGGCCCGGCCCGCATCGATTCGGAGCGACCGCCGATGGCCCTGCCCAATGCCCTAGCGGCCAAGCTCGAAGCCGTGCAGGCGGAGTACCGCGTCGCGCCGCACAATATCGACGCGGAGCAGGCGCTGCTCGGCGCGATGCTGGTGAACAACGACGCCTACTACCGCGTCTCGGACTTCCTGCTGCCCGAGCACTTCATGGAAGACGCCCACCAGCAGATCTTCCAGGTGGCGACCTCGCTGATCAAGGCGGGCAAGCTCGCGACCCCGATCACCCTGAAGACCTATCTCGGCGACGCCGACTTCGGCGGCCAGACGGTGATGCAGTACCTCGCGCGGCTCGCCGCCGACGCCACCACCGTCATCAACGCCGGCGAGTACGGCCGCACGATCTACGACCTCGCCATCCGCCGCCGGCTGATCACCATCGGCGAGGACCTCGTCAACGGCGCCTACGAGGCGCCCGTCGAGCAGGCGCCGCGCGACCAGATCGAGGAAACGGAGCGGCGGCTCTACGAGCTGGCGGAAGCCGGCCGGTACAGCGGCGGCTTCCAGAAGTTCTCGGACGCGCTGACCACCGCCGTCGACATGGCGGCCAAGGCCTACCAGCGCGAGGGCAAGCTCTCGGGGCTGGCCACGGGGCTCTCCGACCTCGACGCCAAGATGGGCGGACTGCAATCCTCCGACCTGATCATCCTCGCCGGCCGTCCGGCCATGGGCAAGACCTCGCTCGTGACCAACATCGCCTTCAACATCGCAAAGGCCTACCAGGGCGAGAAGCAGGCCGACGGCACGATCAAGACCAAGAACGGCGGCATCGTCGGGTTCTTCTCGCTCGAGATGTCGGCCGAGCAGCTCGCCACCCGCATCATCGCCGAGCAGTCGGGCGTGCCCTCCTACAAGATCCGCCGCGGCGACATCCGGCCGGAGGACTTCTACAAGATCACCGACGCCGCCCGCGACATGCAGACGATCCCGTTCTACATCGACCAGTCCGGCGGCATCTCGATCGCGCAGCTCGCCGCCCGCGCCCGGCGCCTCAAGCGCCAGAAGGGCCTCGACGTGCTGATCGTCGACTACCTGCAGCTGCTCGCCGGCTCCGGCAAGCGCTCGGACAACCGCGTGCAGGAGATGACCGAGATCACCACCGGCATGAAGGCGCTGGCCAAGGAGCTATCGGTGCCGATCATCGCGCTGTCGCAGCTGTCGCGCCAGGTCGAGAACCGCGACGACAAGCGCCCGCAGCTCTCGGACCTGCGCGAATCGGGCTCGATCGAGCAGGACGCCGACGTGGTAATGTTCGTGTTCCGCGAGGAATACTACGTCAACAACAAGAAGCCCCGCGAGGGCACCGAGGAGTTCTTCGCCTGGGAGGCGGAGATGAACCGCGTCCACGGCAAGGCCGAGGTCATCCTCGGCAAGCAGCGCCACGGCCCGACTGGCACGGTGGAGCTGCAGTTCGACGCCAACATCACCCGGTTCTCGAACCTCGCCCAGAGCGACCGGCTGCCGGACCAGATGTGATAGGCTGTGACCGCGCGAATGGAGGAGGACGACCGTGGCGGCGCCGAGACGCGTGGAGAGCCCGAGATCCGGAACGGCATACGAGGCCGACCTCGCGGCCTGGTCGCTGGAGCAGGCCGCGCACCTGCGCGCGGGCACCTGGGATCGCCTCGATCTCGCGCATCTCGCCGATGAGATCGAAGCCTTGTCCCGCACGGAACACCATGCCCTGACGAGCGCCCTGCGCGTGATCCTGCTTCACCTGCTGAAATGGGATCACCAGCCCCAGCGGCGCACGCGCGGCTGGGCCACCTCGATCAAGACGCAGCGCCTCTCGGTCGCCGAACGGATCGAGGACAGCCCGAGCCTCGTGCCGCTGCTTCCGCAATTCCTGGCTCGCGCCTACCGCCGGGCTCGGATCGAGGCCGCAGGCGAGACCGGCCTCGACGAGTCGGTGTTCCCCACCGCGTGCCCGTATCCCTACGAGGCGATCATGACCCGCGCGATCGCGTGGCCGCCCGAACCCGAGGTCTCGTAGGCGCCGGCGCTACAGCGTCACCAGCGCACCGGGCTGCTTCACCTCGATCTCGACGAAGGCGATCGGATGGTCCGAGCCGTTCATCACGTCGTGGCGGATGCCGGCCGGGCGACTGTAGGCCTGCCCCGCGGCGAGCGCGGTCTCGCCGACCTTCTCGCCGTCGTGGACCCGGAGCGTCCCGGCCACCAGCATCACCACGAAGTAGGGCCAACCGTGCTCGTGCCAGCCGGTCACCGCGCCGGGGGCGAAGTCCCACCGGGTGATGCGAAGCGTCGCATCGTCCTGCTGGACGGTGGGAATCGCCGGGATCGTGCAGGCGAACGCCATTCTCGGTGATCCTTCCTCGCGAGCCTTCGACGCGCCGACGGCTCCGGCGTCGGCTGGAGCCCAGGCCTTGCAGGCGCCGTGCCTTCCGGCCGCTGGCGCGTTAATGGCATGCCTTGCGGGTCGCCCGCACGCATGGCGAATCGACCGCACGCTTGGCGAAAACCTCGGAGCCCGACGATTTCCCGAGACAGCACCGTGACAGATGCCACCGGGCACGGCGCCCGCCTCACCGTCGATCTCGGCGCCGTCGCGGAGAACTGGCGGCGGCTCGCGGCCGAGGCGCCGCCAGT
>NZ_VRUX01000400.1:0-4009 GCF_008039885.1 Methylobacterium sp. WL103 | reverse complement strand
TCGCGGCGGCGCCTGGCCGAAGCGCATGGCGGCGGCCTTGCGCGCCCTGCCGGTTCCGGTGATCGGCCGCATCGCCGACGGCGCGGTACACCTCGACCTGCGCACGCTCGAGGACGAGCCGGGGCTGCTCGCGAGCCTCGACGGTCTCGGCGCCTGATACGGTAAGCTTCTCTGCGTGACGCGCTTTTCGACCGAAAGTCGTCACCGCCCTCTCAACGACCGGAGATATCGTGTTATGCCGGGCGATCGGGGCAACGGGGGAACGCGACGGATTTCCGTGCGTGGCGATGTGGACGACTGAGATGGCGTGCATGACGGAGGAGTTGCGGGAGCCGCCCGGGGCGGAGTTCGACCGGACCAGGGATCCCCTGCTCCTCGACAACCAGCTCTGCTACGCCCTCTACGCGGCCGCGCACCGGATGACGAAGTCCTACCGTCCGCTCCTCGAACGGATCGGTCTGACCTACCCGCAATACCTCGTGCTGATGGTCCTGTGGGAGACCGACGGCGTCACCGTCTCCGAGATCGGCCGACGCCTCCGCCTCGATTCCGGCACGCTGACGCCGGTGCTGAAGCGCCTGGAGACGGCCGGCCTGCTGCAGCGCAACCGCCGCCGCACCGACGAGCGCGAGGTCGAGATCGCCCTGACCGAGCAGGGTCGCGCCCTGCGTGCCGACGCGGCGGAGGTGCGCCAGAGCGTGATGTGCCAGCTCGACCTGACGGAGCCCGAGGTGCAGGCGATGCGGATCGACCTGAACCACCTGATCGACAGCCTGTCGAAGGACTGATCCTAGGGACGCCTAAGGCGCGGCTTCCCTGGCGATGCCGGCGAGCCCGGCCTCGTAGACCCCGGCGATGTCGGCGACCGCCTCCGCCTCGCTCATCCCCTCGGCCTCGAAGCGCGCGGTCCAGGTGATGGTCGCGCCCTTTCCGGCGCCCTCGCCGATCGGCGCCACCGAGAGCGTCGCGGCGTAATCCTTCACCGGCAGCGGCCCCGAGACCAGGCGGTAGGAATAGCTCATCGCCGCCTCGTCCCGCGCCGTCTCGGTCTCGATCAGCGTGCCGAGCCCGCCCGACGCCACCAGCGCGCGCACCGGCGCGCCGCTTTCCGACGACAGCGTGCAGCGCGTCACCTGTGGATGCCAACGCGCGATGTCGCAGAATCCGCCGACCAGCGACCAGACCGCCGCGGGCGGCGCGGCGACGACGCGCGAGCGGGTCACCTCCAGCGCGAACGCCTCGGATGGGACGGCGGCGCCGATGGTTGTCGCGAGGAGCAGGCCCGGCAACGGCCTGCGGTGGACGCGTCTTCCCGGTCTCATTGGCATGGTCCGCTTCGAACGCCCCGTCCCCAACTCCGACATAGGTCGAAAGCCGCCGCGATCACGCCTCCGCCGCGAGGATCGCCCAGCCGTGCGGCGGAAGGCGGATGCGGCCGGCGGGCGCAGAGAGGAGGTCGGCCTGGCCGGCTTCCAGCCCGCGCGCACCGGGCGCCGGCTGCTCGGTGGGCTCGTCCGACAGGTTGAGGGCGAGGAGGAGCCGGTGCCCGTCGCCGCGGGTCTCCAGCGTCATGGCGGTGTTGGTCAGGTGCAGCGTCTGCGTTCGCGCCGTATGGAGCCAGGGGTTCCGGCGCCGCAGGGCGACGAGGTCCTGATGCAGCCTGTAGGTCGGCCAGCCCTCTGGGGCGAGGTCGTCGGGCGACGGCGGAAAGGCGGGGCGGATCGCGTCGTCGCCGCCTTCGCGCTCCTCCTTGAGGCCGCGGAAGGCCTGCTCGTCGCCGGCATAGATCGAGGGCGTGCCGCCGACCGTGAATAGCACGGCCAGAGCGTGGGGCAGGTGCCGGATGTCGGCGAGCCGGCTGGCGATCCGGGTCACGTCGTGGTTTCCGACGAAGGTCATCGGCACGAAGGCTTCGAGGAATGCATCGTGCCGCTTCAGGGCGTGGGCGAGCTCGAACAGGTTGCGGTCGTTCAGTCCGGACCAGATCGCCTTCCACAACTCGTACTGCGTCACCGAATCCAAGCCCGTCTCGGCGACGACGCCGGCGTAGTCGCCGTGGATCACCTCGCCGACGAAGTAGGCCTCGGGATGTGCGGCGCGGACCCGCGGCAGGACGCGGGTCCAGAACGCCCGCGGCACGGCGTAGGCGGCGTCGAGCCGCCAGCCGTCGGCGCCTCGGGCGAGCCAGTGGTTCATCACCGCCACGACGTGGTCGGCGACCTCGGGATGGTCGTGGTTCAGCGTGACGAGGGCGCGGTGGCCCTCGAAGCAGCGGTGGTCCGGCACGTCGCCGGGGTTCGTCCCCTCCGGCCAGGTCAGGTGGAACCACCCGGCCTGCGCCGCCGACGGCCCCTCGTCGAGCACCGCGCGGAAGGCGGCGAAGTCCTGCCCGACATGGTTGAACACGCCGTCGAGCAGGACCTTGAGGCCGCGGGCATGGGCGGCCGCGACCAGGCGGTCGAAGTCGGAATCGTCGCCGAGGCGCGGATCGATGCGCAGGTAATCGATCGTGTCGTAGCCGTGGGTGGAGGACGCGAAGATCGGCCCGAGCGCCAGCCCGGTCGCGCCGAGGTCGGCGGCGTAGTCGATCCAGGCGGCGACCTGGTCCAGGCGATGCGCGGTCGCCATGCCGCGCCGGACGGTCTGCTCCGCCCCGACGAAGCCGAGGGTGTAGACCTGCCACCACACGGTGTCGCGTATCCAATCGGGCATGTTCGTCGTCGATCCTCGGCCGGCGCGGCCACGCCCGACAGATAGGGCGGCCGCGCGGAAATCAGCGGCGCAGACGGTTGCCGAGCACGAAGCCGTAGAGCCCCATCAGGATGATTCCGGCCGCCCCCTCGATGCCGACGAGCAGGTTGGTGAAGCGGCCGATCGGCTTCACGCCGATCTCCGGCGGGTTCGCCGTCATCATGTTGAGCGCGCTGTAGCTCAGCCAGTCGACGGCGTTGCGGGTCGGCTCGCTGGATCCGTCCGGGATCAGGCCGCCGGCGAGGCCGAACAGGGCGGCGAAGGCGACGATGAGGATGGCGAAGGCGCGGGCGATCCGCGACAGGCTCTCGCCGTAGTCGCACAGCCACTCGACGAAGCGGTCCGAGGTCCAGCGGTAGCCATGGCGGAGGACGGCACGCCCGTCGCGGGCGGTCCAGGCCGCGCGGGTCTTCTGGCCTGCTTCGAGCCGGCCCATGCGGCGGCCGCGCTTGTACGCCCAGCTCGCCTCGTCGTGGCTGCCGATGCTCTTCAGGTTCTGCTCCAGGGCGAGGTAGCTCGCCTGCGCGCCAGCGTAGTCGCCAGCCGCCTCCTCGCCGACCATGCCGTCGAGCTGCTCGATCCGCATCCGCGTGCCGTTGAGCCAAGCGCCGGCGAAGCGCGCGTGGCGCAGCTTGCAGGTGACGAAGTTCAGCCGCACCAAGCTGGTGTCGGACAGGTCGGCGCCGGAGAGGTCGGCGCCGTCGAGCTTGACGTTGGAGAGGTTCGCACCGCGTAGGCGCGAGCCCACGAGGCGGGCCTTGGTCAGGCTCGCGCCCTCGAAGTCGGCATGCGTCAGGTTCACGTCCGAGAGGTCGGCCTCGTCGAGGCGCGCCCGCTTGAAGCTGGTGTCGTCCGCATCCGCGCCGGTGAAGTCGGCGCCCCACAGGTCGGCGCCGGAGAAGTCCGCGCCGTCCAGCAGCGCCTTCGGGAACTTCGCGAAGCGCAAGGCCGCGTCGTCGAAGCGCGCATCCTCCAGCATCGCCTCGCGGAAGCTCGCCTGGCCGGCGACGATGCCGCGGAAATCCGTGCCGCTGAGGTCGGCCTCGCCGAGGTCGGCCTCCTCCAGGATCGCATACGAGAAGTCGGCCGAGCGTCCGACCGCCCCCGACAGCGTCGCCCGCCGCAGGTTGGCGTGCGAGAGGTTCGCGCCCTCCATCCGCGCCCGGTCGAGGTTCGCGTCGGCGAGGTTGAGGCCGCCGCATTCGGCGTCCCACCAGGCCGGCGGAGGCAGCGCGGCGTCGATCCGGCGGGCGAGCGC
>NZ_VRUX01000003.1:0-38336 GCF_008039885.1 Methylobacterium sp. WL103 | reverse complement strand
GCGCCGCCTTCCTGCTTCGGCCGGTGCACGAGCGGTTGCTGGAGACGCTGAAGCGCTCGGGCAAGCTGTTTGCCGACGAGACCACGGCGCCCGTGCTCGATCCCGGGCGCGGGCGCACCAAGACCGGTCAGCTTTGGGCCTACGCCCGCGACGATCGGCCCTGGGGCGGATCCGATCCACCCGGTGTCGCCTACGTCTACGCCCCCGACCGCACTGCGAGCCGACCGATCGCGCATCTGGCCGCGTTCGAAGGCGTGCTGCAGGTCGATGGCTATGCGGCCTACGAGGTGCTGGCCAAGGGCGGCGCGATCCGGCTGGCCTATTGCTGGAGCCATGTCCGTCGCCAGTTCTACGAACTCGCTGCCGCCTCGCCGGTCGCCACGGAGGCGCTGGCACGCATCGCCGCGCTCTATCGGATCGAAGCCGAGATCCGCGCTCGCCCGGCCGACGAGCGGCGTGCCGCGCGCCAGGAGCGCAGCCGGCCGGTGATCGAGGCGCTGGAGCCGTGGCTGCGCGAGAAGCTCGGCCTGGTCAGCCGCAAGAGCAAGCTCGCCGATGCGATCCGCTACGCCCTCTCGCGCTGGGCCGGCTTGAGCCTGTTCCTCGACGACGGCCGGGTCGAGATCGATTCAAACGTCGTCGAGCGCGCGATCCGGCCCCTGGCGCTGAACCGCAAGAATGCCCTGTTCGCCGGCTCGGACGGCGGCGGCGAGCACTGGGCGGTGATCGCCTCGCTGATCGAAACCTGCAAGCTCGTCGGCGTCGAGCCGCACGCCTACCTCACCGACGTCGTCACCCGCATCGTCGAGGGCCACCCGCAGCGCCGTCTCGACGACCTGCTGCCATGGGCCTACCCAGCCATGCCAGCCCTCAAAGCCGTGGCCTGAAAACAGCGCTTACAAAGAACCGAGCAAGGTTCCGCCACTGAGCATCCCTCTATGAGCCGAGCCGGTTGGCTCGGCGCAGTGCTCAACGCGGGAAGGTGACGCCGGAAACGCGCTCGCACGCGATCAGGAGAGCGTCCTGGGTCGCTTCGATCGCGGTCACCGGATCGGGCTCTCGTGTAGCTCGATGATAAAAGTACCGGCCTGTCGAGCGCGCGAGAGCGTCGTCGCCCGTGGCGAGCCACGCCTGCGTGAGGTGTCCTTGGGCAAGGTCGTCGGAAGCGCCTGCGCCGCCCATTCGCGTCGCCACCCAACCTGGCTCCAGCGCGTTCGACAGCACGTCCGGCCATAGGCGGGCAACTGCGAAGGCCAACAACACGTCGTGGAGCTTGCTCTCGGCATAGGCCGCCAACCCCTGCCAGCGACGCCTCCTCCAGAGCAGGTCGTCGAGGTCGGCCCCGGCGCCGTGATGAAGGCCGGAACTCAGGTAGACCAGTCGCTCGGGACGCTCAATCAGAACGGTCAGGAGGTAGGGCGCCATCGTCTTGACCGCGAACACGTGTGGCAGCCCGTCCTCGGTGTCTATCCGTCGGGGTTCGCGGTAGCCGACACCGGCATTGTGGATCACGGCATCGAAGCGGCCCAGGCGATTGACCTGCTCGGCCACCTCCCTGATCCCGCGCATCAAGGACAGGTCACCCGTCACTATCCCGACGGCGCCCGATGCCTCCCTCAAGGCGGTGTCCGACCGGCGCGCGTCTCGCCCATGCAGCACGACCTCGTGCCCCTGCTCGATCATCAGCTGGCCGGCCATGAGGCCCAGCCCGGTCGACGACCCGGTTATGAAGATGCGTGCCATGGTGCCTTCGACTTGCGGGTGTTTCCGACGTTGGCGTTCAGGCTCGGGCCACGAGTTGGCGGACGACGGCGTCGATGCCGGTGGCTCCCTTCGTCGAACCGGCTTGGCCGGCCTCGAACTCGATCCAGCCGGCGTTGAAGCCGTCGATCATGCGCGCCCTGGGCCCGGGATTGCGGGCACCCGCCGACCGGAACGTGGCCTCCCATGCTGCGCGCGGGACCGCCTCCATGCGCACGGGATGCCCAAGCGCTGCGGCGAAGGCTGCCGCGACCTCGTTTGGACGGACGCGAACCGGACCTTCCAGTTCGACCACGCGGCGACCGACCCACCGCTCTCGAAGCATCTCGGCGGCGACGCGACCGATGTCGGCCACCGCGACCATCGGCAAGGGCTTGTCGAGCGGCTGTAGGTAGCTCGGGATCAGACCCGTGCGCGCGGAAGCGACGTCGCCCGCGGCGTTCTCCATGAACCAGGCCGCGCGGAGAAACGCGACCGGCAGCGGGAGCATGGCGAGCGACCGCTCCACCAGCCCGAGCTGGCTGAGGAGGTTCGGCTCTGCAGCCTGGGCGCCGATGGTGGACAGGCACACCACCCGGCGAGGCCGCGCCTGCGTTAGGGCTTGGCTCAGGGCAGCGATGACACCTCGAACCTCGGGAAAACCCGGCTCCGGGTCGAATATCGGCGGGATCACGACGAACACTGCATCGACGTCAGCGAACGCGCTCGCCAGGGCGTCCGCATCGGTCATCTCGGCCAATGCGACCTCGCAGCCGCGCTCCGCCCACGGGTCACCCTTCGCAACATCACGGACGATTGCGCGGACCCGCGCACCGACTTCGAGAAGCCTGCTCGCAGCCGCCCCGCCAACCTGACCCGTGATACCCGTGATCGCGTACATGACTGTCACTCCACACTTCGCCGATGCTAAAGGATTGACATCCGAGCTGTGTTGAGGCGAACGCATTCTCCTCAGCTTGAGGATGCTAAAACGTCATCATGGCCTACGATGCACGGGTGCTCAGCGGGATCGGCGTCCTCGCCGCCATCGTCGAGGCCGGGGCCTTTTCCCGGGCCGGCGAGGCGCTCGGCCTGTCGCAATCGGGCGTTAGCCGGGCGGTATCCCGACTGGAGGGGCGTCTCGGCATCCGCCTGTTCCACCGCACCGCCAGGGCCGTGACCCTGACCGACGAGGGCCGCCGTTTCTACGAGGAGGTCCGCCCACTGCTCGACGGCCTGGAGGATGCCGCCACCCGGGCCGCGGGATCGGCGCGAGCCGTGCGCGGGCAACTGCGGATCAACACCGATGCCGCCTTTGGGCACTTCGTGCTGGCCCGAAGGCTCGGCGATTTCCTGCAGCGATTTCCGGACCTCTCCGTCGAGGTGGTGGTCCGGGACCGCATGGGCGACCTCGTCGCGGAAGGCTTCGATGTCGCCGTCCGGTTCGGCGAGCCCGAGCCGTCTGCGCTGATCGCTCGGCTGCTTTTGCGGACGCGGGTGCTTACTTGCGCGACGCCCGACTATATCGCCCGTCATGGCCGACCCGATCACCCCTCGGACCTGGACGGCGGGGATCATACCGTCATCCAGTTCAGGAACCCCGCCACCGGACATCCCTTCGATTGGGAATTCCACCGCGGCACGGAGCGCGTGGCAGTCCGGGGCAGCGGTCGGTTGACGGTGAACGATACCGGGACGCTGCTCGGGGCCTGCTTGTCCGGCCTCGGCATCGCGCAGCCGTTGGAGCTGTACGCCAAGGACTACATCGAAGACGGTCGCCTGGTGCCGCTCCTGGAGGCGTGGACGGGGGAACGCTTCCCGCTCCACGCCTACGTCCCGACCCGGCGGCACACCTCCGCCAAGGTCCAGGCGTTCCTGGCCTTCATCGGCGAGACGGCCAGGTCGGCAGAGATATCTCACTGACCGACCTATGCAGACGCATCACCAGCGATGGTGCGAACCCGCATGACGGAACCCGCCCCAGCGATGGCCGCCGCCGTGCCAACCGAAGCGACGATGCCAGCTGTAGTGGTAGCTGTAGTGCCATCGGCGGCTGCCCCACCCGTGATGGCCGAAGCGACGGTACACGGGGCCGTAGGCGAGCGGACGGAAGCCGAGGTTCGGACGGCACCAGCCGTAGAAGCCACGGTGGAAGCCGGGACCGCAGCCGTCACGGGCCTCGGCCGCCGAGCCGGCCGTGACAAGCCCCGCGGCGAGGGCAAGGGGTACGACGATCCTGCGGAACATGTCTCGCTCCTGAAGTATCCGGCACGCGACCGGATGTGGGGAAAGGGAAAGGGTTTGGACGGCTCAGTTCGGCCAGCAGCGGCGCCCGTAGGGCCCGATGTGGAAGCCAGCCGGGCAGGAGGCGCCACGAACGTAGCCACCGGCCTGACCACCGGTTCGGCAGCCGCCGTAGGGGCCGCGATGGGCGTAGGGTCCGCAGCCGCCGTAGACTTGGATGATCTCGGCACCATCCGACCCGTTGGAGACGGCATCCTGGATCAGGGGCGCGGCGGTGACCGGGACCGTGATGGCGGCCAGTAAGGCGACCGGGGCGAGATACTTCAGCATCGTTGCATCCTCTGCTCTCGTCGGGGCTCGGCGCCGCGACCGATGAGGGCAGGATCGTCCCGGGCTTCTTCCCGGATGTGACGGGCGGATGCGTCGGCGTAACGATTTGTAACGACGGCCTGGGTGGTCAGGCGATGGCGGGCAGCGTCAGGACGAGCCGGGCGCCGCCGAGCGCGGTCGCCTCGGCCACGACGGTACCGCCATGCGCCTCGGCGATCTGCCGGGCGATGGCCAGCCCCAGCCCCGTCCCGCCGGTCCCGCGGTTCCGGGAGCGCTCGATCCGGTAGTACGGGCTGAACACCGCGGAACGCTCCGATTCGGGAATGCCGGGGCCGTCGTCCTCGACCGCCACCTCGCAATCCGGACCCGTGCGCCGTACCGCGACCGCCACCGAGGAGCGCCCGAATTTGACGGCGTTGCCGATGAGATTGGCGAGCACCCTGCGCAGGGCAACCACGTCGCCGGCGACGACGGCGTCCGGTATGTCCTCGCCGGTCAAGCCGATGTTCACGCCCTGCGCGGCGTGCTCGGCGACCTCGATGGCCACGAGGTCGCCGAGATCGACGGGTGCGCGGCCGACCTCGACGGCGGTGCCGCGGGCGAAGCCGAGCGAGGTGTCGAGCAGGGCGGTCATCGCGTCGAGGTCCTCGACCAGTCGCTCCCGGCGCTCCGGTTCGGCCACGCCCTCGGCGCGTAGCCGCAGGCGGGTCAGGTACGTTTTCAGGTCGTGCGAGATCGCGCCGATCAGCAATGAGCGCTCGCCCATGAGGCCGACGATGCGCTCCTGCATGGCCTGGACGGCCTGGGACAGACAGCGGATCTCGGGGGCGCCTTGCGGAACGAGGGCCGGCTCGGGGGCACGACCGTCGAAGCGGGAGACCGCCTCGGTCAGCCGCCGCAACGGCGCGAGTTCGTGACGTGCGCCGACGAGGACGAGGCCGGCCACGACGAGCCCGAGCACCGCGACCCACAGGCTCAGGGGCTGGCCGAGCAGCCACGGCATCAGCGAGTGGTGACGCTCGATGGCGGAGACGACGACCGTCCGGCCGTCGGGCAGGGCGTAAGTGGCGGTCGCCAGACGGCCCATCACTTTCCGATTGTCGGCGTTGGCGACTTCCGCCGGATCGACGCCCCTGCGCAGCATGTCGACATCGGTGAAGGCCCGAACCTGGCCATTCGCGTCCCCTGTCAACCGCCGCAGGCGCGCTTCGAGGCGCGGCTCGCGGATTAGTCCGGTCTCGGACGGAGGTGCGTCCGTGATCTCGGCCCTCAGGGCTTCCCCGTTCACTGCATTTAGGATCGCCGGGCGTTGCGCGGGGTCCGCGTCCCGCAGCAGGGTCATGATGCCGGCGGCCTGATCGAGGCGGGGGAAGCGCGTGGCGTAGGGCGAGGCCTCCTCGTGCCGCTGCCATTTGTCCACCGCGAAGGTGGCGAGGACGAGCAGCGAGAGCGCGCCGAGCAGGATCAGCATGATCCGGCCAAGCAGGCTGATCTGCGCCATCACGATGCCCGTCCCACCGGCGCCGCCAGGATGTAGCCGGCGTTGCGCACCGTCTTGAGCAGCGCCGCCGCGGCGCTGCCCGAGGCATCGAGCTTGTGCCGCAGGCGGCTCACCTGCACATCGATGGTGCGGTCGAAGGCGTCAGCCGTCCGGCCGCGCGTCCAGTCCAGGAGTTGGTCGCGCGAGAGCACCCGCTGCGGCCGGGTGACGAAGCAGTGCAGCAGGTCGTACTCGGCGCTGGTGAGGGGGATCTCGGTCCGTGCCTCGCCGACCGTCACCCGGCGTGCCGCGAGGTCGATGACGAGATCGACGACGCCGAGCATCTCGGCGGCGTCCTCGGACGCCGGGGCGCCAGTCCCCTGTGACCGTCGCAGGACCGCGCGGATGCGGGCCAGCAGGACACGCGGGTTGAACGGCTTCGAGACGTAGTCGTCGGCTCCCATCTCCAGGCCGAGCACCCGGTCGATGTCCTCGTCCTTGGCGGTCAGCATCACGATGGGCGGCCCGCTCGCAGCACGCAGGCGCCGGCAGATCGAGAGGCCGTCCTCGCCGGGCAGCATCCAATCGAGGACGATCAGGTCCGGGGCGGGTCCGGCCGCGAGAAGTCGGTCGAGACCTGCGCCTCCGTCGACGCCGACGACGCGGAACCCCTCGCCCTCCAGATAGCCCGTGAGTTGGATGCGGATGTCGTCGTCGTCCTCGACGATGGCGATGGTGATGCTGTCGGGCATGTCACGAGGATAGGCCGCCCCGACCGGGCCGCAACGCGAAACCGGTCGCTGTCACAAAACGTTACACGGCACGCGCATCTCGTCACATCCTGGATCGGTCCGGCCGCGATGGTCACCGGCATCGCAACGGAGGCCCTCGGATGGGCCCCGACGAAACGAGGCGACGGACGCATGGCTCCAGCCCAACTGGCATCCCCGCTCTGGCATGTCGTGACCGCGCTCGCCCTGGCGGGGACGATGGCCGTCCACGGCGGCACGGTCGACGCCGCACCGCGACAGGTCGCGGCCGCGACGTCCCGATCCGGTGATGGGAGCGAGACCTATCGTGGCTATCTGATCGAGATCGGTCCGGATGTCCCGAACGCGGAGCTCGACCAGTTGCGTCGAGCGGCCGAACACCAGGTCGACCTCGTCGAGGCCACCGGGCTCGATGCGCGCACCAAGGCCTTTCTTCGGCGCTTCCCGGTGGTGGTGCAGACCGGCGCCAACGTTGGCGGCCACTACAGCGGCGGCGACCGCGTCACCATCGCAGTTGCAGACCCGAACGACGACCGACCGATCCTGCTACACGAGTACATGCACATCTACCACTTCCGGATGCTGCCAGGCGGGAATCGGAACGCGGACATCCTGACCTATTACGGGCGGGCCAGGGAGGGCGGGTTCTACTCGGCGGGCGCCTATGTCCTGAAGAACCCGGGCGAGTTCTTCGCGATGACCGCGAGCGTTTACCTGCACGGTCGGCTGGCGCGCGAGCCCTTCACACGTGAGGAGCTTCGGCAGAAACAACCGGTCTACTTCGGCTATTTGCACCACCTGTTCGGTAGCCCGCGTGCCGTATCGACCGAGCCTCCTCAAACCTCCGGGACGGCACGGCCATGATCATCGACCGACGCTCGCTGGTTCTCGGCACCGCCGCCGTGCTCGCGGCGGGCCGAGCCACCGCCGGAACCGCGTCCCTTCGGCTGTGGCCCGGCGAACCTCCGGGTGGGGGCGGACCCGACGGGTCGCCCGAGGTCGACGGGAAGGGGGCGGTCAGCAACATCGCCGTTCCCGGCCTGGAGGTGTTCGTGCCTTCCCGGCCGACCGGCACGGCGATGCTGGTCGCCGCCGGTGGCGGCTACAAGCGCATCGAGATGGAGAAGGAAGCGCGTCCGGCCGCCCGCTGGCTCGCCGCGCGGGGCATCACGGCGTTCGTTCTGAGCTACCGCCTGCCCCGGGAGGGCTGGGCCGACGGACCATTGGCCCCGCTGCAGGACGCGCAGCGCGCCCTGCGCCTGATCCGGTCGCGGGCCGGGGCGTACGGCGTCGATCCGGATCGGATCGGCATCCTGGGCTTCTCGGCCGGTGGCCACCTGGTGGGTCTCGCCGCAACGCGATCGGCCTTCGCATCGTATCGCCCGATCGATGCAGCTGACGACCTGCCCGCACGCCCGTCCGCCGCGGCCCTGATCTACCCGATCATCACTTTGGAACCGCCCTACGACCACACCTCGACGCGCGTCCAACTGGTCGGTCGCCACCCGACGCCGAGCGAGAGCGCGGAATGGTCGGTCGAGACCCATGTCCGGTCCCGTTGTCCGCCGGTCTTCCTGACTCAGGCGGCGGACGATCCGATCTCCGACATCGCGAACAGCCGGATCATGGTGCAGGCGTGCGAACGCGCCGGTGTCCGCGTGGAGGCGCATACGCTCGTCAGCGGCGGCCACGGCTTCGGGATGGGCCGGCCAGGCACGCCGAGCGCGCAATGGCCGGGCAGGTACGAGGCCTGGCTGCGAACGGTCGGCGCTCCGGCCTGACATCCGACGACCACCGATCATGGGAAAGACCGTGAACCCGACGCGATCGCGACCCGTATCCGCATGCGTCCTGGCCCTGCTCGCCGGGCCGGCGATGGCCGACACCTTGCCGCTCCGCCACGGGGCCTACGTGACGGTCGGCACGGACTGCAAGGATCCCCCGAGCGTCGCCCTGCGGACTTACGACGGCGCAGGCATCGGCAGTTCCAAGTCGAACGACTGCCGGCCCCGCGTCGTGTCCCGGCAAGGAAACGTGTTCGAGATCGAGCAGTCCTGCCGGCAATACGGCGGACCGGATCTCCCCCGGGCGACCGAGCGTTCGACCGTTCGCGTCGACGGTCCAACGGCCTTCACCGACCTGACGAACAGTGCAGCCGAAGGCTACCGCCTCTGTCCCGAACTGAAGCCTTGAGCATGCCGGTCGATGATGACGGAGGACCTGGGATGACCTGCGCGATCGAGACCGTTCACGTGGCTTACGGCATCTCCAGGGCGGATGCGATCCGCGACGCCCTTCGTATGGAAGGGTGTACGGAACGCGTGGTCGCGCTTCCCGCTACCCTGAGCCATGGCCCCATCGATCCGCCGGACCCGGACACGCGCCAGGCGTGGGTCAGAACCGTCCTGCGGTGCGCTCCCGACGATGACTGGCGCGAGCCCGAGGAGCCTTGGGCCGAAGCGACCACGGCCGACGTGTATCCGGTTTATTGGGTCTGTCTGACCGACGCCGGGGAGCACGCCTGCTTCCTGGAGTTCGCCTTCCGCATGGCCGTGCGTCCGTTCGACATCGTCGATGCGACCGGTCTGGACTTCGTCACCCGGGACGGCGTGCGATCGCCGTGGTCTCTCGGCCTGATGCGGCCCGAGGACATCGTCACCTCCGGCCTGAGGGAGAGACGACGCCCCTACTCAGAAGCCGAGGCCCACGCGGCGTCAGCGACATGGGCACGGTTGCGGGCCGAGAATGCGCCGCTCCGCATCGTGCGGGACGGATGCCTGGTGTCGGCGCCGTTGACGCACTTCGATGCCGCCCTCGTCGCGCAGGGCAGGCCGGAATGGGAGATCGTCGCCGGGTTAATCGGGCGGGCGTTGCATCACCTGTCCTTCGAGGTCGACCCACCGGGCCAGGGCGTCGGCGACGTTGTCCTGTTCGGCCGCGTGCTGGCACTCGGCGCCGAGGGTGCCCTCGACGTCAGGGGCGCCGGGCCAGGGATGCGCGACTACGAGGTTCGCCTTCCGGCCATTCGTCCGCATCCGGACAGGATCCCGGGCTGATCAAGTCGGTGCCCTCGATAGGATGATAGGAATGATCGATACCTCAAGCCTCAACGTCCGCCGCGCCGACCACGTGGGGTTCGCCGTCGCCTCCCTCGACGAGGCGCTCCGCTTCTGGGTGGAGGGGTTGGGCGCACGTCTGTTGCGGACCGGCGACATGGGCGGCGAGTTCCTGGGGCAGGTCACGGGTGCCCACGGCGCGCGGGTGCGCATGGCAGTGGTGTCGCTCGGGGGGCAAGCTGTCGAACTGCTTGAGTATCGGGGAACGAGCCCACCTGCGGCGGCGCCCGCGCCGTTCGATCCGGGCTCTGCACATCTTGCCCTGATCGTCGACGATCTCGACGCGGTCTTGTCCCGCATTGTGGGCCATGGCTGGAAGGCCCAGGGCATACCGCAGCCGATCCCCACAGGCGAACGGGCCGGAACGCGGGTGGTCTATGCCGTCGGTCCGGACGGTTCCACCATCGAATTCATGCAGCCGCCGCCCGCGGGGCGCCACGCGACTTTGACTTAGGATATAGGTCGAGCCGTTTTGGTCTTCGTTAAGGCACCGCATGGTCGGTCCTGAGCCAAATCCATGTCCGCTTCCGAGTTCCGAGATCCCTTTGAGGGCTGATAGGCATCCGCATTGGGTCGGATGCGGCAGGTCCGCCTCCAGAGAAGGGTCAGGGTCTGCAAAAGCTTATAACAGCTCTCGGCCATCACGGTGTTTCGATGCATGCGGACACATCGGACGCTTCACCCGCCGCTGCAAACGACCGACGGGAGCGCTCGATCTCTGCGTGGTGGGTCTCAGCCCAGATCCACACACCACAGAACGCCGCTCCCAAGCTCTCGCCGAGTGGCGTCAGCGTGTAATCCACGTGCGGCGGGATCACCGGATGCACGGTACGTCGCACAAGACCATCCCGCTCCATCTGCCGAACCGTCTGCGTCAGCATCTTTTGGCTGATTCGACCCACCGCCTTGCCGAGTTGCGTGAACCGTAGGGTGCCATGCTCGTCTAGAGCCTCAAGGATCAGCATAGTCCACTTGTCGGCCACCTTGGCGATGATGTCGTTCACCAGCACCTCGATCGTCGGATCGACGTCCTTCGGGATCGGCCCCCTCCGTCGTGCCTCGATCATGGGGTCTGGGGTAGCCCTACGCATCCGACGCTCTCCTTTCGGTAAGTACCAATCTTTTCGGTGCCTACTTCAGTCTGGAGAGCGTGATCGATAATTTCTTCGGCGACAACAACGAAGGTCGCCGTCATGAACTTCTCAGGCAACACCATCCTCATCACCGGAGGCGGCTCCGGGATCGGGGAGGCTCTTGCACATCGCTTTCACGATCTAGGCAACACCGTCATCGTCGTCGGTCGCCGCGTGGAGGCACTGGAACGGGTCACCAGCGGCCGCCCGGGCATGCACGCGATGCCGCTCGACATCGCGGATGCCGGAGACATCGCCGGGTTCGCGCAGCGGGTCGTGGCCGAGCACCCGGCCCTGAACGTGGTGATCAACAACGCCGGGATTATGCGCTTCGAGGCGCTGGATCAGGCGCGCGACCTCTCAGACGCAGAAGCGACGATCACCGCCAACCTGCTCGGCCCTATCCGGCTGACGGACGCCCTGATCGAGCATCTGCTCGGCCGCCCCGGTGCGGCACTGATCAACGTGTCCTCCGGACTGGCCTTCGTTCCCCTGACGGCGACACCGACCTACTCGGCGACGAAGGCAGCCATTCATAGCTACACTGTATCGCTAAGAGAGGTCCTGAAGGACAGGATCGAAGTGATCGAACTGGTACCCCCGGCGGTTCAGACCGATCTAACACCCGGCCAGGCCACCCGCGAAGGCTACCTGCCGCTGGCCGACTTCATCGATGAGGTAATGGCTCTGTTCCAGCAGCAGCGGACCCCGCGTGAGATCCTCGTGCAGCGCGTCGCCTTCCAGCGCAACGCCGAAGCCGAGCACCGCTTCGACGAGGCTGTGACGACCTTGAACGATGCCGCCCGCAAGGCACGCGAGAATCAGCGCTGAGGCTGTTGGGCCAGCACGCCTGCTACGCCGCCGTTCAACTCACCCACCGTGGAGAAGGCTGATGCCGTTTGCTAACATCAAGGTCCCGGAGGCGGCGCTCAGCCGCACACAGAAGGAAGAGATCGTCCATAAGGTGACCAGCTTGTTCGTCGATTACTTCAGCGAAGCGGTTCGAACACATACCATGGTCTTGATCGAAGAGGTCAAGGATGGCGGCTACGCCCGAGCTGATGAAGTGTTCGTCATACCGGATGCATATCGCGCGAAGGACTGATCGCAGGTGGGCCGCCGACAGGATTGGCGGCCCCCTAAAATCGACATTAGTGAAACTATTACAAAATCACTTTATGTATAAGATCAATATAATTCGTCGGCCAGCCTCCCGTCTTATAAGACACATTTTCTACGGCTGCTTCCGAGGATGCACAAATTCTCTTACGATATGATTGGGTGGATTTCCATCAGTCCGCTTCCAGACGGTGGATGTATCAAGCGGACATAACCTCGAAGACCGCTCAAAATCCACTTAACATATGACCACAGATTTCAACGAGCTTTCGATTAAGACTACATAGTGTTTATCAGATTGCGCGCCTGAAGCCGCTCGGCGGGTAAGAGATGACGCTCATCGCGTTGGTGCATTGCGGGCCATGAAGGTCTCGGGCGACCCGTCGGCGGGATCGACGAAGACGATATCGGAAGGTGGGCGACGCGGCGTATCGACCGAGAGGAAAACCACAGGTTCCTCCATGAGTGTCGGCAGGGCGTGAACGGTACCACGTTCGAAAAATAGGAGTTCTCCCGGCCCGAACTCTGCCTCCCTTCCGGCATCACCCATCCAGAATGTGCCGCGCCCCGACAGCACGTAGAGGTACTCGTCGCAGGTAGCGTGGTAATGCGGCGGCGTGGGGCGATAGACGCGGAAAACCCGAGCGCTCGCCGCCTCGCGGTCGGTCAGATAAGTGTCGACGAGAAGCGTCTGCGCAGTCTCGGGGAGCGCGGCCGCGATAGCCGCGAGGTCGAAACGTCCGGTCTTTGTCGAGTCCGACATGTTCGCTCCTGAGCGATGATCGTTGGGGCGCGGTTCGGCACCCACCTCATAACAGCGCTGGCCAACCCCGGTCGCTGCCTCGGATCAGCGATGGTCGTTGGGGGCAGGCTTTGCACCGATGTCGAGGGTGAATACCCTCAATGGCTTCGCCACCCGGTCAGCGCCGCCGTTGAAAGGGGCCATTCGATTCAGTTGCGCCGCCGGCATCCACAAACGCCCGTCAGCGTCGATCCACATCGCATCGACCCAGACGAGGCGAGGGTCCCGCACCACTGTTGTGCGGGTTCCGTTGGGCGTGAGCCTCAGCACGGAGAGTTGGTCGGTGTCGCTGACGTAGATGTTGCCCTCGGCATCGATGGCGGTCCCGCCGGTCGAAGGCGTATCGGCGAAGCGCTCGACATGGGTGGCGAGGCTCGCCGCATCCAAGTCCGTATCATCGAGATAGCGGGTATCGATGCGCGACATCCGGCCCGAGCTCGGCTGGTAGTAGACCCATCGCCCGTCGGGGGAGACCTCGATCTGGTCGGCGTGAATGTGGAGCGGCTTACCATCCGGGCCGTGCATCGGACGCCCTTCGGCCGAGACCGCTCGGTCGCTCACGGTCGATGGATCGCCGTCTAGGACGCGTCGTGCCTGGCCCAATGCAAGGTCCAGTACGATCAGACCGGGCGCGCCGGCATCGGTGAGATAGGCATGGCCGCCGTTGAAGCGGACATCGTCGACGAAGCTGTCCGCCTTCGTCACCGGGCCCAGCAGATAGACGCGTGTGGTTTGGTTCGTCGCGAGGTCGATGCGGATGAGCTTCGGGCCGCCGGGCAGGACGGGGTTTCCGATGCCGGGGGCGCCGGTATCGACCAGCCACAGGGCCCCGTCGGGCCCGATACGCTGGGCGTTGACGCGCACGAAGGCCTTGGACGGGTCCTGGCCCTTCGCCCAGCCGTTCCACGTCACGTCCGGATATGGGACGAGGATGCCGTCCTTCCACTCCACGATCTGCGGACCAGCCGAGCCGTCGAGCCGCGCGAGCACGAGGAAACGGCGCCCATCGGGGGCGATGCTAACCCCGGTCGATGGTGTGTCGAGGGTCATCGCCGTGACGAGGCGGGGATACTCTTCCGCAAACGAACGAGTGGAGCCGGGCAGTGAGAATGCTCCCGCCAGGAAACACAGGGTAAGGCTCGCGACGATGTTACGACGAGGGACGGTCATGATGCGTTTCCCGATGGTCTGCAGTCCTGGCGAGGTGGCGCTTAGGCTTATGGAGATGGAACGGTGCCAAGCTGCCGAAGCAGGGTAAGGTTGTCCTCGATGTGCCAGTTGGCTGCGATGCGACCGTCAACGACGCGGTAGATATCGGTGGCGATGAACGCCACCGGCTCGCCCCGGCCCTGGCGACCCTCGAATGTGCCGGTGAAATGACCGCGCAAACGCAGGTGCAGCACGGCCCGGTCGCCCGCCACGATCATCTGTTCGACCTCGCAGGTGAGGTCCGGAACAGCCTTTCGAAAACCTTCCGAGGCCAGGAGCGGTCCGGTCGGACCTTGCACCCGCCCGGGCGGCGGCGTCTCGTCCACAAAGTCCTCGGACAGCGCCGCCCGGGCGTAGGCCGGGTCGCCGGTGTTCCAGAAAGTGGCGTATCGCCGGGCTGCCAGCACCACGGCCTCGCGCTGTTGCGACGCTTGGCCGGGATCGACGACAAGCACGCCTGGCGAGACGAGCGTCTCTGCGGCGGCGGGGGTGGTCGCCAGCACGACGGCCATGGTGGCGAAACGAAGCGACGGGATCATCGGTTGAGCTCCTGGCTCATTTCTGTCGGTTCACTGTCGCGGAAGGCGACCTCGATCAGCGTGCCGCCCGGGGCGTGCAGGAAGATGCGGCGTTCGCCGATCTCGGGGAGCTCCATCCGGCTGTAGGGGATGCCACGGTCGTCGAGGCGCCGGCGGAAGGCGTCATGGTCGTCGCGGAGGAAGGCGACGTGGTCGATGCACTCGGCCGACCCGTCCGGAACTGGCACGCCGGCTCGCGCTGGAATGAGGTGCACGATTGGTTCCCCGTCCGCGTAGAGCCAGTGCCCGGGAAAGCCGAAGGCCGGGCGGAAGCCCTCGCTCAGGTCGAAGACATCCGTGAAGAAGCGACGGTGGCCATCCAGGTCGCGGGTGCGGAGCGTGGCGTGGTCGAGGCGCATCGGCGGCCCTTCACGCGATGGTGCCGCCGCCGTCGACGGTGACGGTCGAGCCGGTGGCATAGGGGTTCGTGGCCACGAACAGGATGGCCTGGGCGATGTCGTCGGGATGCCCGATCCGGCGTGCAGGCAGCTGCGCAGCGCGGCGCTCGAACATCGCCTGCCGGTCGGCCTTATCCATCCGCGCATAGAGCGGCGTATCCACGAGCCCCGGCGACACCGTGTTGAACCGGACCGGCGCCCGCTCCAAGGCCAGGCCGCGCGAAAGGGCATCAAGCGCGGCGTTGATCGCCCCCTGCAGGACGGCGGTGGGACTAGGACGGTGACTGAGGTAGCCCGAGACGAAGGTCAGGGATCCGCCGTCGACGATCCGCGCCGACCGGGCGACACGGTAGGCACCCCAGAACTTCGAATCCATCGCCGACCTGGCGTCCTCGAAAGGAAGCTCGGCCACCGAGCCGGTTTTCGTGGAAGCTGCGGCGACGACGATGTGGTCGAAAGGCTTCCTGCCGCCGAAGAAGGCTTCGACTTCGGCTTGCCTGGCGAAATCGAGCACGGTCGCCTCCGCATCTGCGGCTCGCGCGGCGTCGTCGAGCTTCGCGCCCGGAAGGCCCGCCGCGACGACCCGGGCACCGCTCCGCGCGAAAAGCTGCGTTGTCGCCGAACCAATTCCGCCGGCAGCGCCGACGACGAGGACCGTCCGTCCGTTCAGGTCCAGAGGCATGGCATCAGTCTCCTCTAAGTTGCGCCGGGGAAGCGACCCCGTTCGTCACCACAACCTAACTCTTGCTTTTCGGCTGATAAGCTAGGTTACAGTTGATTCATTCTTGAAAGAGGGTTGAGGATCGATGCTCGACGATCTGAACGAGTTACGCACCTTCCGTCGCATCGCGGCGCTCGGCAGCCTGACGGCGGCGGCGCGCGATCTCGGAGTCGGGCTGGCTGTCGTGAGCAAGCGCTTGACGACGCTCGAACGCAGGGCCGGTGTAAGATTGATCCAACGCTCCACGCGGAGCCTGTCGATAACGGACGAGGGCCAGACCCTGCTCGTTCAGGTGGAACGGGCGCTGGACGCCATCGAATCCGCCGAGGAGCGCCTCGCGACCGGGCGTGACGAGCCGATGGGATTGCTGCGGGTCGGCGCGCCGGTCTCGTTCGGGCGGCGGCACGTCGCACCGGTCCTGGGCCGCCTCGCGGCACGGCATCCCCGGCTTGACGTCGACCTCAGGCTCGACGACCGCGTTACCGACCTCATCGGCGAGCGCATCGAGGTGGCAATCCGCATCGGGCCCCCACGCGACAGCACGATGATCATGCGTCGGCTAGCCGACAACCGGCGTATCCTGGTCGCGGCGCCCGACTACCTCGACCGGCATGGACGCCCGTCGAAGCCTGAAGACGTCGTCGGCCTGGAAGGCTTGAGCTACGGGGATGCGACGATGCCGTGGCGCTTGCTTGGTCCGGGAGGCGTCGAGACGGAATTCCGTCTCAGGATGCGCCTTCGCTCGGACAGCGGCGACGCGGTGCACGATTGGGCTCTTGCGGGGGCAGGCATCATGCTGAAGTCCGCCCTGGACCTCTCAACCGACCTCGCCGCGAACCGGCTGGAAAGGGTGCTCCCGGACTATGCGAGCGCGCCGTCGCCGGTCTACGCCCTGTTCGCGTCCGCCCAAACGATGTCGACCAGAGCGAGGGTGTTCATCGATGCGATGGTCGTCGAACTGGCGGATCCTGGGAACGCATCGGCAGTCATGCCGACCTAAGTGACCATCAAGCCTCCGACGTCTTCAGTAAGGCAGGGGCCACGTCCTCTGCGGACGAGCCTGACCTGAGCCACCCATGCACCGTACGGGCACCGAGGCGTCCCAGATGCGCTGCCACCGAGCAATCGAACAGCTACGTCGGCTTTCCACCATTGCGGATGCGGGTCCACTCATGGTGCTGTCCGGTGAGTTGCAGCCCGTACGATTTGCCTCGAAGCTGGCGCCTACCAATGAGCTAGAAGGACGGCCACCTGTGTCCACCGAACCCGTCAAAGGGCCAGCTTCGTACTTCCCGTCCATCGAGAAAAAGTACGGCCGCCCCATCAACGAATGGAAGCAGCTTGTCCGCGATCGGCTTCCCGCAAAGCACATGGACCTCGTGTCAATGTTGAAGGGCGAGCACGGGATGGGACATGGCCACGCCAACGCCATCGTTGCCCACGTGCTGTCCGCGGGAAAAGGGTAGGCAACCTTACAGCAAGCCGGGAGTGGCTGCTCTCCACTCCGAGCGGTAGTTGCCTCACGCCTGACGAATGGCAGCTTTGGAAAAGTGCCGGCGGCGGTCTGAGAGGCTGGGTTGGGTCGGGACCCGTCCGTCCGCTCTACGGCCGGGTCGTGTGGTTAAGTGACGGTCTGCTTTCAGCCCGAATTTTTGAAAAAGCGGACGCTGCATAGCACCGAGGCAAACCTCCGTAAGTGCTGACCTGTACCCTTCCAGGCACACATCGTCGGAAAGCCTTTGCGTGCCATTGACGGCGGACGCTTTGATCGCGCTCCTTGTCCCCGACGGTTCCTCCCCGGAGGATCAAAAGGGAACGCGGTGAGGATGAGGTCCGAAAGGGCCTCCTCGAAGCCGCGGCTGCCCCCGCAACTGTAAGCGGCGAGCCCATCATCAACACGTCACTGGGTCTTTGGGCCTGGGAAGACGATGAGAGGGCGGTGACCCGCGAGCCAGGAGACCTGCCGTCAGTCGTGGTCACACGCGAAACGCATCGGGCGGGGTGTCCTGATGGGTGTCGAGGCGCCCGGCTGTCCTCACGACAGGCATGCGCCCAGGCTTCGTTCGCGGTGACGTGCCACAGACGTCGCCCGAGGCTTGTCCCGTGTCCTTCCCCTCCCGATCGGCGTGCCTGCGCACGCTTGCGCTCGCCTGCGCCGCCCTTCCAAGTCCCGTGCTCGCGCAGCAGACCGCGGCCCCCTTCGCCGATGTCCCGCGCGGGGCCGAGGCGGCTGTCTCGCTCTCCGAGCTTTCCGTCTCAGCCACCGGCGTTCCGACCCCGGTCGACCAGATCGGATCGAGCGTCACCGTACTCACCGCCGCCACGCTGGAGGCCCAGCAGCGCCGCACCGTCCCGGATGCCCTACAGCAGGTGCCGGGCCTCAACGTCGTGCAGACCGGAGGCCCGGGCGGTCAGACCTCGGTGTTCATTCGCGGCTCGAACTCGAACCACGTGAAGGTGCTCATCGACGGCATCGACGCGACCGACCCGTCGAACCCGAACGGGTCCTTCGACTTCGGGCAACTCCTGACCGACGACCTCTCCCGCATCGAGGTGCTCAGGGGTCCCCAAAGCGGGCTCTACGGCAGCGACGCCATCGGAGGCGCGATCTCCTTCACTACGAAGCGTGGCGAGGGACCGGCCAGGGCCACCGCGCGGATCGAGGGCGGCTCGTTCGGGACCTTCAACCAAGGCGGCAGGATCAGCGGGTCGGAGGATGGCTTCGACTATTCGGTCTCGATCCAGCACTTCCGTGCGGCCGCGACGCCGGTGACGCCGCCGAACCTCGTCCCGCTCGGCCGGGCGATCCATCCGAATTTTTACGACAACGAGACCGTCTCGGCGAAGTTCGGCTATCAGTTCACCGACACCTTCCGCATCAACTCGGTGACGCGCTTCATTAATTCCCGTCTCCTATTTTCGGGAACCGATTACAGCACCTTCCCTGCCTTCCCGGCGGCGTTCCGGAGTGCCGCCGACGTGCAGCAGGTCTTCACCCGCAACGAGGCCGAGTGGACACCGTTCGCTGGGTTCCACAACCTCTTCGCGATCAACTACTCGAACCTGTTCAATAGACAGCAGGGCCCCCTCGACCCCCTTGCCACGCCGGACGCGACGACGGGCCTGGGCGAGCGCACGCGCTACGAGTACCGCGGCGACTACCAGCTCTCGCCCGGGAACCTGATCCTGTTCGGCGCGCAGCGCGATGACGAGAGCCTGTCGACCATCGACCCGAGCCCGTTCGGGGCCGGCAATCTGCGGGCGAGGAACGGCAATACGGCCGGCTACGGGCAGGTGCAGCTGACGCCCTTCGAGCGGGCCTCACTCATCGCCAACATCCGCCACGACGAGAACGACGCCTTCGGGCCGGCCACCACCTTCCGCGTCGCCCCGAGCTACATCCTGCCCTTCACCGAGACCCGGATCAAAGGCAGCGTCGGCACCAGCTTCAAGGCGCCGACCCTGAGCCAGCTGTTCCAGAGCTTCCCGGCCTCGAACTTCTTCGCCAACCCGAACCTCAGGCCGGAGGAGAGCCTCGGCTACGACGCCGGCATCGAGCAGCCCCTGGGGGACCGCGTCCTCGTCGGCGCGACCTACTACGCCAACGACTTCAAGAACCTCATCACCTCGAACGCGACGTTCACCTCGAACGAGAACGTCGGCCGGGCCGAATCGTACGGGGCGGAAGCCTTCGTCGCTGTCCGGTTCTCCGATACCCTTACGGGCCGGGTCGACTACACCAACACGGTGACCAAGAACGAGATCACCCACCAGGAGCTCCTGCGACGGCCCCGCCACAAGGGCAGCGCGACAGCCTTTTGGACCCCCCTCCCGGGCCTGACCGTCAGCGGGACCGTGATCGTGCTCGGCCACTTCGTCGACGGCAACCGCGACTTCTCGGTCGCCCGGCTCAAGAACCCGGGCTTTACCCTGGTCAACCTCGCGGTGAACTACGACGTCAGCGAGACGGTGAGCGTGTTTGGGCGGGTCGATAACCTGTTCGACCGCCGCTACGAGAACCCCACCGGCTTCCTCGGGGCAGGCCTCGCCGTGTATGGCGGCGTCCGCCTGACTGCGTTTTGAGACCGCCGATGGCACGACGGTCAGGCTTCGCGGTCCTGACGGTGATGCTGGCGGTCAGCCAAATCTGGTCGATTGCCGCTGGGATGGCCGCCCCGGCATCCGGGGGACCCCGGCATGTCGTCTCGATGAACCTCTGCGCGGACGAGCTCGTACTTCGGCTTGCCGACCGCGATCAGGTCGCCGCCGTGACCTACCTCGCCCATGACCCACGCGGCTCGACCGTCGCGCGGGAGGCCATGGGCATCGCGGTGACACGCGGCCTGTCGGAGGAGATCGTCGCCCTGCGGCCCGACCTCGTCGTCGCCGGCGCCTTCACGACACGGACCACGGTGGGCCTGCTCAAGCGCGTCGGCTTCCCCCTTCTCGAACTCGGCGTACCCAACGACTTCGAGGGGGTGCGGGCCCAGATCCGGACCGTCGCCGCGGCCCTCGGGCACCCGGCGCGCGGCGAGGCGATGGTCGCGGACCTCGACGCGCGGCTGGCCGAGGTGATGCCGGCGGCCAAACCCTTGCGGGCCCTCGTGATGCGTCCGAACGCCTTCACGGTGGCACCCGGCAGCCTCGGCGACGCGGTGATCCGTGCCGCTGGCCTCGCCAACGTCGCCGCCGAACTCGGTCGCGACCGGTTCGGGCAGGTCCCGCTGGAAGCGGTGGCCTTGGCCGACGCCGACCTCATCGTCCTCGACGAGGGGGAGCCCGGCGCGCCGTCGCTGGCCGATGCCCTGCTGCATCATCCCGTCCTCGACGCGCTGCGCCGGCAGGGGCGTACCGTCTCGATTCCGAACCGGCTCTGGACCTGTCCAGGTCCGCAGGTCGCCGAGGTCGTGGCCTTGCTCGCTGCGGCGGCACACCAACGAGCGGCACGATGAACGCTCCCCTCCCGCCTCCCATGCGGGTCGACCGCGCGGTCGTCGGACCCCGCGCGGTCGTCTGGATACTCGGCCTGCTTGTGCTCGTCCTGACGGTCGCGTCCATCACGGTCGGGTATGCCCCCTTCGACGTCCTGGCGGCGGCCGGCGACCTCATCGCCGGACGGGCGACCCTCCCGGCGCTGGTGCTTTGGGAACTGCGCCTACCTCGTGCCTTGCTCGGCAGCCTTGTCGGCTTCAGCCTTGGGCTCACCGGAGCGGCGATGCAGGGCTACCTGCGCAACCCGCTCGCCGATCCCGGCATCCTCGGCATCTCCTCGGCTGCGGCCCTTGGGGCCGTGGTGGTTTTCTATGGCGGCTTCGCAGCCTCGCTTAGCCTCGCCCTCCCGCTCGGCGGGATCGCCGGCGCCGCCGTGGCGGCGCTTGCCCTGAACCTCGTCGCCGCAAGGGGCGGCACCACGCTGGGATTGATCCTCGCCGGCGTCGCCCTGTCGAGCCTCGCCGGCGCCATGACGGCGCTGGCGCTCAACCTGTCGCCCAACCCCTACGCGGCCCTGGAGATCGTGTTCTGGCTGATGGGGTCGCTCGCGGACCGCAGCATGGACCATGTCTGGCTATGCCTGCCGTTGATGGCGGTCGGCTGGGGCCTGATGCTGTCCACCGGCCGCGCGCTCGATGCCCTGACGCTGGGCGAGGACACGGCCGCGAGCCTCGGCTTCCATCTGGTCTCGGTTCGCCTACGCCTCGTCACCGGCGCAGCGCTGGCCGTGGGCAGCGGCGTGGCCGTCAGCGGCGCCATCGGCTTCGTCGGCCTCGTGGTGCCCCACCTCGTGCGACCGCTGGTCGGCGCACGCCCTGGTGCCAGCCTGTGGCCGAGTGGCCTCGCCGGGGCCGCCCTGGTGCTTGCCGCGGACTTGGGCGTTCGTCTCCTGGCGACGCGCCCGGAACTCAAGCTCGGTGTGGTGACTGCGCTCGTTGGGGCACCGTTCCTGATCGTGCTCCTCCTGCGTGAGCGAGGGCGCGGCGCATGAGCCTCGCGACCGCAGCCCTCGATGTCCGCCTCGGCGGGCGTGCCATCCTGTCGGATGTCACCCTGTCCCTGGAACGCGGGGTCCTCGTCGGTCTGGTCGGCCCGAACGGCGCCGGCAAGACCACCCTCCTGCGCTCCCTGGCAGGCTTGGTCGCACCGACCAAGGGCCGCGTGGATCTCGACGGTATGCCGCTCAAGGGCATCTCCCGCGATACGCGCGCCAAGCGCATCGCGGTCCTTTTCCAGGGCGCGGGGGCCGGTTGGCCGATGCAGGTGCGTGACCTCGTCGCCCTCGGCAGGCTGCCGCATCGACGCCCGTTCGGTGGCCTCGATGGCACCGATCATGCCGCAATAAACCGAGCGATGGCACGGACCGACGTCGCGCGCTTCGCCGGGCGGACCGAACCGACCCTGTCCTCGGGCGAGCGGATGCGCGTCTTGCTGGCGCGGGCGCTCGCCGTCGAAGCGGAGTGGCTTTTGGCCGATGAACCGATCACCGCTCTCGACCCGGCCCATCAGCTCGACGCCATGACGCTGTTGCGGAGCGTGGCCATGGCCGGCACCGGCGTCGTCGCCGTCCTGCACGACCTCTCCCTCGCGGCCCGGTTCTGCGACCGGATCGTGGTTCTGGGTGCGGGACGCCTCGTCGCCGACGGACGCCCGGACGTCGCCCTGACGGACCAGCTGCTCGCCGATGCGTTCGGCGTCACGGCCTGCCGTGGGGCCGGACCGGACGGAACCGCCTATATCCTGCCCTGGAGCCGTTCAGGGCCACATCCGGAGGACATCGATGCAGCCTTCCCCAAACAGCCCTGATGCCACCGTCGCCCTTCTGCACGGTGCACTGGCCGATCCGACCACGGCCTGGAGCCTCGGCAGCTTCGGTGCCATCGCGGAGTTCATGCGCGATCCGGACGAGCCTGTCCTGGCCCTCCCTGACGATCGCCTGGGACTTGCGACCGCGCGCGGGGCCATCGCCTTGACCCCGAGTTCCGACCTGAGGCCAATCGCCTACGAGACCGCGGTCGCCTCGGGCTGGAACCACGCGGTCGCGCTTTGCCTGCCGGAAGCGACATGCGCGATGAACCGCAGGACCGTGGTGACGGAACTCGGGCCCGACCGGAATGCCGCCCGGGTCGAGGATCGCGACGGCATCCTGTTCGACCTCGGTCTCGGCCTTCTCGCCGTGGATGCCTGCGTGCGGGTGCGCGATCCGGAGGCCGTCGAGCGGCTGCGCGCCGGCGTCGGCATGCCGTTGTTCGACCACGCCAACCCCATCGGGCCGCATCTCGTCGCCATGAGCCCGCACCGGGTGTTCCTGGCGCGGGTCGGACGCGTCGAGGTCTATGCCCCGATCCCCGGGTCCGGCGGCACCAGCCCCGAGGGTCCGCACACGCACGTGCTGCCCAAGCTCCTGCGCAGCGGTCGGACCCATGCCGCCACGACGCCAATCCCGGCGGGCTGGGTCCCCTGCGCCGGCCTGCACCCAGCCCATCCCTACAAGGACATGATGGGCGACCGCATCGCCTTCGATACCGGCCGCTACGAAGCGTTCCAGGCGATGCTCGACCATTGGGGTGATCCGGAACTCGTGGCGATCAAGCGCGGCGGGCCCGAGGCACCCAGCGGCACGGTGTCGACCCGCCACGCCCAGGGCGCACGCCGCATCGCTGAGGCCCAGGCTCGTTACCTGCGCGGCGAGATCATCGAGGGCTCGGCGAGCGACGACGAGGATGCGGAGGCGACGGCCTGACCGTGACCCGGACGGTGCCCGGCAGGAATGGTCCGGGAGCACCCCAGAGGGTGATCGGCCTGATCGGCTGCCCGGGCGCGGGGAAGACGACCTACGCCCGCCGCTTCGACCCTCTCGACGGCTGGGTTCACCTCACCCTCGACGACTTCCGGCAGACCCTCTGGCCGCCGCACCGACAGGTCTACTGGGAACTCAGGCAGGGCTCACATGACGATGCGGCCCGGGAAGTCCTGCACCGGGTCAAGGAAGCAGCCCTGGATGCCGCCCTGACGAACGGCTTCAGCGTGGTGATGGCGGACACCCATCTCACCAGACCCGTGTTCGAGCGCGAGCTCGGGATCGTCGCCGGACACGGGCTCACTGTGGAGTGGAAAGTGTTCGACGTGCCGTGGGAGGTCCTCAAGTCCCGCAACGCGGAGCGCGGTCGCGTGGACCCGTCGCATCGCCAGCCGGATGAGGTCCTCCGGTTCACCTACGAGGTTTTCCAATCCCCGGACGCTTGGTGGCGTAGCTTGCCGCCGGAGCAGGTCGAGGTCCTGACCTGACGGACGGAGTGAGCGATCCGTCTTCCCAAGTGTTGCCGGCAGGGCATAACCCCTCGTGCATTGCATTTGGTCCGTTGACGGGCATGGGCGTCGGCATGGTACCTCGGCCGTGACGGTTCCTCCCCGGAGGATCAAAAGGGAACGCGGTGCGGGGGTAGCCCCAACGCCGTGGCTGCCCCCGCAACTGTAAGCGGCGAGCCCTTCGCCACTGACGTCACTGAGCGGCCTCGCTCGGGAAGACGGTGAAGGGCAGTGACCCGCGAGCCAGGAGACCTGCCGTCAGTCGTGGTCACACGCGAGACACGCTGGGCGGGGTGCCCCGGCGGGTGCGGAAGCATGCGCGTTGCGCGTGGTTCGGCCTCGTTCGCGGTGACGTGCCACTGCCGTCGCCCGAGGCCCATCAACGTGTCCCGTTCACCGTCCATCCCGCTGATGTCCGTGCTGGCCTTGTCCTGCGCGATCCCCACCGCCGTCGCAGCCCAGGGGGCGCGCTCTGAGGAGACCGCCGTGGTGCTCGACGCGCTCTCGGTCGAGGGGACCCTCACCGCCACGCCGACCTACCGGGTGCCGGACCTCTACAGCGGCACCAAGACGGTGACGCCGCGTCGCGACCTGCCGCAGCAGGTCGACGTGGTGCCCCGGGAGGTTCTGGTCGACACCGCCGCGACCCGGGTCGAGCGCGCCCTCGACTACGTGCCCGGGGTCGGCAAACAGAACGATTTTGGCGCCCAGAACCTCGCCCTGTACTCGGTGCGCGGCTTCGCAACCCAGGACATTTTCCAGAATGGGTTCAACATCGCCCGCGGCTACAACGGCGCCCCCGACACCCAGAACGTCCAGTCCATCGAGGTCCTGAAGGGCCCGGCCGGAGCCCTCTACGGACGCAGCGATCCGGGGGGCACCGTCAACATCCTCACCAAGCAGCCCGTAGCGCGCCCCTTCGTCGAGATGGGCACGCTGTTCGGCAGCTTCGGCACCGCCCGCACCACGGTCGATGCCGGCGGTGCGCTGAGCGAGGACGGCAGCGTGCTCTATCGCTTCAACGGCGCGCTCGCCCGCCAGGACAGCTTTCGAGATTTCGTCGACGGCGACCGGGTGCTCCTGGCGCCGGTGGTGAGCTGGCAGGTCACCCCCGACACCAAGATCACGTTCGAGGCGCAGTACCTGCGCAACCGCCAGACCTTCGACCGCGGCACCGTCGCGGTGAACAACCGCCTCGGCCTCGTCCCGCGCTCACGCTTCTTCGGCGAGCCGGGCGACGATTCCGTGTCCGAGAGCGCGCTGCTGCAGGTGCGGCTGGAGCACGCCTTCAACACCGACTGGCATTTGCGGGTCGCCACGCACCTCAACACCGGAAGCCTCACCGGCCTGCAGACCGGCGCGACCGGGATCCTCGACGACGGGCGCACGCTCTTGCGCGAGTTCCGCCAGCACGACTTCACCTGGGGCGTCGCCATCGGCCAGGCCGAACTCGTCGGGCGCTTCGAGACCGGGCCCATCGCCCACACCCTGCTGCTCGGCCTGGAGCACGAGCGCTACAACAGCACCGAGAACCTCCTGCGCTCGACCCCGCGTCTCGACCCCTTCGCCATCGACCTGTTCAACCTGGTCTACGGGCAGGCCAAGCCTCCGTTCACGCGCCGCTACAGCGCCAGCGAGAACGTCGGCAACACGGCGGTCTACCTCCAGGACCAGATCGCTCTCAGCCCGGAATGGAAGCTGCTGCTGGGCAACCGCACCGACTTCTACAACCAGACCTTCCGCGACAAGGTCGCGAACGAACGGACCGAGCAGGACCGCACCGGCTTCTCGCCGCGGGCCGGTCTCGTCTACCAGCCGCTGTCGTTCCTGGCGCTCTACGGCAACGTCGCCGCCTCGTTCCGCCCCAACACCGGCTTCGACAGCGCGTCCCGGCCCTTCGCGCCCGAGACCGGGTTCGCCTACGAGGTCGGGACCAAGCTCGACCTGTTCGACGGCCTCAGCGTGACGGCCGCCGCCTTCCACATCGAGAAGGAGAACGTACTCACCACCGACCCGGCAGACTTCTTCTTCCAGATCGCCGCCGGGGCGGTGCGCAGCCAGGGCTTCGACGTCAGCCTGGTTGGGCAGGTCACGCCCGAGTTCCGGGTGATTGGCGGATACGCCTTCATCGACGCGGCGGTCACCCGCGACGAGGTGCTAAGGGTCGGATCACCGCTGCTCAACATTCCACGCCACAGCGGCTCGCTGCTCGGCATCTACGAGGTCCAGGCGGGCGACTGGAAGGGTTTTGGGATCGGCGGCGGGTTCCGCGCCATCGGCTCGCGGCTCGGCGACAGCGGCGTCGAGAGCTTCCGCTTGCCGGGCTACGTCTTGACGGACGCGCTGGCCTACTACCGCTACGAGAACCTGCGCTTCGGGCTGAACGTCGACAACATTTTCGACGAGACCTATTACGAGCGCTCCTACAACACCTTCTGGGTCGGCGTCGGCGAGCCGCGGCGGGTCACCGTCAGCATGACGGCGCGGTTCTGATGGGCGAGCGTCCGGGAAAACCTGAGGCGTCGGCCTGCGCACCGGCCGTGTCCAGCCGCATCGCCTCGATCGATGCCCTGCGAGGGCTGGTGATGGTGCTGATGCTCCTCGACCACCTGCGCGAGACCTGGTTCCTCCACGTGCCCGTGGCCGACCCGGTCGATGCCCGGACCGCCCTGCCGGCGGTGGCCCTGGCACGGCTCGTCGTCAGCCTGTGCGCACCCATCTTCATCGCGCTGACCGGTGTGGCAGCCTTCCTGTTCGGCACGAGGCACACGCTGTCGGAGACGCGGGCCTACCTGCTGAAGCGTGGCCTTGTTCTGATGGCACTGGAGGTCCTCTACCTGTCGGAACTGTACTGGGGCGTGGCCAGCCCAACGCTCTGGCTACAGGTGATCTGGTGCATAGGCGTCTGCATGACCGTCCTGGCGGTGCTGATCGGTCTGCCACGCACGGTCCTCCTCGCGGTCGGACTGCTGATCGTCTGTGGCCACAACCTCCTCGACCCGATCCACCTCCAGCCTGACCAACCGTTTTTTGCGGTCTGGGCGATGCTGCACCAGCGTGACGTCATCGCGCTGCCGTTCGGGCTGGTCGCCAAGACGACCTATCCCGTCCTCCCGTGGATTGGCGTGATCGTGCTCGGCTACGCGGTCGGCCCGTGGTTTCTGCCCAAAGTCGCCACGCACACCCGCGAGCGCCGGTTTATGGCCCTCGGCTGCGGGATGCTCGTCGCTTTCATGGTCCTGCGTCTGGCGAACGGCTACGGCGACAAGCCCTGGTTCGTGGTCGAGGGCGACGCGCTTCGGACAAGTTTGAGCTTCCTCGCGCTGACGAAGTATCCCCCCTCGTTGTTGTTCCTGCTGCTGACGCTCGGGATCGGGGCGCTGCTCCTGGTTGCCCTTGAACGGATGCGTGACGCTTCGATCGTCTCGGGCTTGGCGGTGTTCGGCGGTGCGCCGATGTTCTTCTACTTGCTCCACCTGACGATCCTGCGGCTCCTGTATCACGGTGCCGCCGCCATCTGGGGGCCGACGCAGGGCAGCGTGTTCGGCGTCGCGAGCTATGGCTGGGTGCTGGTCTGGTACGTCGGGCTGGTCGTGCCCCTCTACTGGCCGACGGCCTGGTTCTCGCGTTTCAAGGCATCCCGGCGCGAGATCGCATGGCTCAGGTATCTCTAGTGGAGGAAATCTGACGGATGGAACCCGTTCCCCGGGCCCACTCCTGGCTTCTTGCCGACCCTCGGAACGTCCGCTCCCAGAGTGTCAAGGCAGAGGCCAACTACCGAGTTGGGTGGATTTCTGTCAGTCTGCTTTTTGATGAGGAGTTATGAGAGCCGACATCGGATGAGCAACGGGAGTTCGGCAATTGGCCGTCACAGCGTCAGTGTCCGTAGCTCTCCACGAGCTAAGCCGATCAGGGTTCGGACAAGCAGCCAGCCGATGACTAGCGTGGCCAGCCCGAGCAGGACCAGGGCGAGGACATCGGTCGCCGGAGCGGGCTCCGCCGCCGCGACGCGCAGAGCCGCGACCGCTGCTGCGGCGAGCGGGAAGCTCACGCCCCACCAGGAGACGCGGAAAGGGCAGGCGCGTCCGAACCGGGCAAGCTTCGGCAGCAGCACGGCGAGCAGGAACAGTGCGACAGCGAACAGCGACTTAGCGAAGAGATCGATTGCGCCCGTCGTGGCAACATAGGCCGAGAAGCCGACCGCGAAGGGTGCCACGAGGATCAGGAGCGATGGCTGCAAGGCTGCGGGCAGCGGCGCCTCGAACAGGAGGCGGGACAGGATCAGCGTGAACAGAGGCATGGCGAAGAACAGCCCCACTGCCAGCCCGAAGATCATCACTCCCTGCATCGGCGGCAGACCGAGCCCCGGAAGGGCCAGGGGTACATCGAGCAGGCCGACCACCGGTACGATCCAGGCCGGCGTCGCATGCGCCGCCTGCTGCCGATCGCTTAGCCAGCGCGTCACGATCAGCCACGCGAACAGCGTCATGCCGATGGCGCCGGCGATCCACAGCGCGCGCGCCAGCGTGAGGCTGAAGGGCGCCAAAGGGATCGGCAGCAGGAGCAGGCTGATGAGCGGCGTGCCGAACAGGTTGCCGGCGATGGGGTGGCGGAACTCCGCCCGCACGGCCTCACGCGCGATGACGGCCTTGGCGGCATAGCCCGCCGCAATAGCGAGGAAGGCCGTTGAGGCTATCAGCGCGATGGCCTCCCCGACCCAGGACGGCACGCCATATCGCGCATGGGCGAGCCGCCACGCGACGCTCAGTCCCGTCAGGCCCATCACCGCCGCGAACAGGCCGACCGGCAATGACTCGATCTGCCGCCAGCCTCCCGGCAGAGGGGGCTGGTCCGGGTCACGATGGGCGGTCAGCGCGGCTTCGCTCGGCTCGCTATCGACGACCTGCAGCATGGACGAACTCCTATTCGACGAGGCATCGAATTCTTCGCGCGTTAGCCGAGACCATAGCGGGAGGCCGGCATGCTGCGGGAGAGGTTGGGACCAAGTCGGAACCGGGCGGCTTCGAGAGCTTGCCAATCACCGAGATCGGGGAGCGAGGGAATCGTAACGGTCTCGCCCGCATCGAGGCCGGCTAGGGCTGCCGCCACGAGGTCACTCGCCTCCATGATCATCTCGGGCGGAATCTGCCCGATATCTGCGCCCGTCCGTTCAAAAAAGTTGGTTCGGGTGACGCCGGGCAGCACCGCCTGGAACCGCACGCCCTTGCCGGCGAGTTCAGCTCCGAGCCCCTGCGTCAGTGCCAGAACGAAGGCCTTGCTCGCCGCATAGGGGGCGTTGAAGCGCTCTGGGACGATGGCGACCGCGGAGGAGACATTGATCACTGTGCCCGCTCCCCGCTCGCCGAAAGCCTTCGCCGCCGCGAGGGAGAGGGTCTGCAGCGCCCTGACGTTGAGGTCGAGCATCCCGTCATAGAGGCTGGCGGGGCTGTCTAGGGCGGGGCCGAGCGGCCCGAGGCCGGCGCAGTTCACCAAGACGCTTAGGGCGGCATCCGTGGCGATGCGGTCCCGGACTGAGGCAAGATCCTCCGGTTGGGTCAGGTCGGCCGACATGACCTCCAAAGTCACGCCGGCCTCTCGGCCGAGACGCTCCGCCGCCGCTCGCAGCCGGGCCTTGTCGCGGGCAACGAGAATAAGGTCATGGCCTCGGGCAGCCAACTGGTCGGCGTAAGCCGCGCCGATTCCCGAGGACGCGCCCGTCACGAGCGCCGTCCCAATGTGTTGGGTCATCAAGGTATCCTTATCAGACGCTGGAGAGCTTGGTTTTGGCGACCGGTAGCGCGCGGACCCGCTGGCCGGTAAGCGCCGCGATTGCGTTGAGGACGGCAGGCGGCACGCCCGGCAGACCCGGCTCGCCGACCCCGCCCATCGGCGCGCCGCTCTCAACGATACTGACGTGGACCTTCGGCATGTGCTCGCGGCGCAGGACTGGATAGGTGTCGTAGTTCTGCGATTGCCGCACGCCGTCCCGGTAGACGATCTGCTCGAACAGAACCGAAGACAGGCCGAGCGCCGCCGCGGATTCTACCTGCGCCTTGACGATGGCCGGGTTGACGATGCTGCCGGGATCGAACGCGATCCAGAGGTTGTGGACGCGGGCTTCCCCGCCCTCCACCGAGACTTCCGCGATGGTCGCCGTCTCAGATCCGAAGGGCGAAGCCATGGCGAGGCCGCGAGCGCGCATCCCACCCTCGCCACGATAGGGGCCGCGCTGCCAGCCGCCTGACATCTCGGCCACCGTCGAAAGCAGCGTCCGATGCCGTGCATTACCCTGGAGGAGCGCCATGCGCAGCGCGAACGGATCCTGCCCGCCGGCCTGGGCGACCTCGTCGAGGAAGCTCTCGTAGAACGCGTCGTTCATCGAGTGCCCGACCGAGCGCCAGAAGGCGATGTTCACCGGATGCGCAACCTTCGTGAAGGTCATGCGCCGGTTGGGCACGGCGTAGGGCTTCTCGACGATGCCCTCGACCGCTGAAGGATCGACGGGCGTCTGCATCATCATGCTGAAGTAGCGGCCGATCGGACCTTCCCCCACCGTTCGCACTTCAAGCGCCGTCGGCTGCCCCGCCGGATCGATGGCCGCGCGGAAGCGGCTGAAGCTCAGAGGGCGCACGGCGTCGCGGGCGAACTCCTCCTCCCGCGACCACAGCACCTTCACGGGGCGCCCAGTGGCCTTGGCGAGCAGGATCGCTTGCGGGAACGGATTGCTGGCTTCGTAGAAAAAATGCCGGCCGAAGAAGCCGCCAAGCATCGGCGAGTGGATGCGGACCTGTGCAGGCTGCAGTCCGGCAACCTTCGCTGACACGGTCTGGAATACCTCTGGCATCTGGTTCGGGAGCCAGACGTCGAGGGTCCCGTCGCCGTCAAAGCGTGCAATGGCCGAGGGCGGCTCCAACTGGGCATGTGCGAGATAAGGCGCCTCGTAATCGGCCTCCACCACCTTGGTGGCCTTGGCGAAGGCGGCGGCAACGTCGCCCTTCTCTTCGGCCACTTGGCCCGGATCGGCGGACGCCTTGAGAGCCGCGAGCATGATCTCGGACGAGAAGTCGGCCGCGACGGTATCGAGGCCGCTCGCCTTCGGCGCCGTCCACTCGACCTTCAGCGCCTCGACAGCCTTGCGCGCACGCCACCAGCTGTCGGCGGCAACCGCCACCGCGCCCGGCAGGCGGTGGACTGAGTGCACGCCTGGCATGGCCCTGACCTCCGCCTCGTTGGCGAGGCCCTTTGGTTCCGTGCCAAGGCGCGGCGCGTGCTGCACGGCGGCGTAGAGCATGCCCTCGACCTTCTGATCGATGGCGTAGACGGCGCGGCCCGTGGACTTGTCCCGCACGTCGAGGCGGGGGACCGGTTGGCGGATGTAGCGGAACGTCGCCGGGTCGCGCAGGGGCACGGACTCGTTCGGCTTGAGCTTCAGGGCGTCGGCTGCGAGATCACCGTAGGACAGCGAGCGGTTCGAGGCCGCGTGCATCACCACCCCGTCGCGGGTGGTAAGTTCGCCGTCTTGCACCTTGAGTTTGGCCGCCGCCGCCCGGATCATCAGGTCACGAGCGGTGGCGCCGAGGCGGCGCATGGTCTCGTAGCTTGACCGGGTCGAGAAGCTGCCGCCGGTCATGCGGATGCCGTTCACGACGGCGTAGTCCGGGCCGGGCGGAGCGCATTCCACAACGAAGCGGGAGGGCGGCACGTCGAGTTCCTCGCCGACGATCTGGGCCATACCGGTGGCGATGCCCTGACCACCCTCTACGAAGGGGCTGAGCAGCCTGATGGTACCGTCCGGGTGGATCTCCAGGAAGGCAACCACCCGCGTCCCTGGCTTAGGCGCCAGGGCACCGGCACCCTCGGCAGGACCTTGGGCCTCGGCCCGAGCTAAGCGCGCTGGCAGGAGGGCGCTAAGGACGAGGGCGCCACTGGCACCCGCGAGAAAGCGGCGGCGGGACGGGGCTGCTGGGCGAAGAAGCGGGATCATGGCTTGCTCCTTATGCAGCAGCCTGCCGTACGGCGGCAGCGATGGCATTGTAGGTTCCGCACCGGCAAAGGTTCGTCATCGCGTCGGCGATGTCGCCTTCGGTCGGGTGCGGCGTCTGCTTCAGCAAGGCAGTGGCGGCCATGACCTGACCGGACTGGCAATAGCCGCATTGCGGCACCTGCAATGCGACCCAAGCCTCGACAACCTTCCGGCCTACCTCGTCCTGCTCGATCGCCTCGATGGTGGTAACGGTCTGGGTGCCGACGCTCTCCAGCGGCACTTGGCATGACCGCGTCGCCTGACCGTCGAGATGCACCGTGCAGGCCCCGCACTGAGCGATGCCGCAGCCGTATTTCGTGCCAGTCAGGCCGAGCGTGTCGCGCAGGACGAAGAGCAACGGAGTATCGGGCTCGGCGTCGACTGCATATTGGCGACCGTTGATCGTCAGGCTGACCATCGCAACGAATCCCTGAGAGTAAGTAGGCCCCACGGCCATGCTTACGCAGAGGTCTCCGCACCCACTACGTCATAATTGCCTCGTTTTCGGACATGCGGGGCGGTCAGACGACCGCGAGCGGTCCAGCCGCCCGACGGATTGCCCGTGGGACTTCTCCCTGAACGCGCAGGAACGCCCGGCGCATCCGCTCGCGGCTGGCGAAGCCGGCAGCGTCGGCGATCTCCTCAATGGGTAGGCGGCTTTGCTCCAGCATGTGCTTGGCGGCCTCGACGCGCATCACCTCGACCGCCTTGGCCGGCGAGACCCCCGTTTCGGCTCGGAAAGCCCGTGCGAACTGACGCGGACTGAGGCAGGCGACCGCCGCGAGATCCTCCGTGATCAACGGACGCTGCAGGTTCTGCCGCGCATAGGCGAGAACACTTTGTATCCGGTCGCTCGGCGCGTCGAAATCGAGCAGGGCCGAATGCTGGGCCTGGCCCCCGGCCCGGCGGCGCTCCATGACGAGGCCTCGTGCCACAGTACGGGCGACTTGCCGGCCGTGGTCGCGCTCAACCATGCCGACAGCGAGATCGATGCCCGCCGCCATGCCAGCGGACGTCCAGATATTGCCGTCCGCGACATAGATCTTATCGATGTCGAGATGGCAGTCGGGATGGCGCGCGCGGAATTGAGGCGCATAGCGCCAGTGCGTCGTAGCGCGCCGCCCGCTTAACAAGCCGGCATCGGCCAGGGCAAACGCACCGAGGCAGAGGCCGGCCAAGCGGCGCGTGGAGCGAGCCGCCTCTTGCAGATAAACGAAGAGATCCGAACTCGGCTCGGGAAGGCTGATCCCTGCGGCGACGATAATTGTGTCGAAGGCGGACGGATCGCTCAACCGCTCGGTCTCGACGGCGGGGCCGCACCCCGAGCGAAGTAGGCCACCGGCCTCCGACAGGACACGGATGTCATAGGTCGAGTCAGTTACGTATCTGTTGGCGACAGCAAAGGGCGAGGTGGTAGCCAAGCCCATGAAATCGAATTCTGGGCAAAGCACGAGGCCGATGCGGCGGACGTCAGCCATCGCGGCCCCCCTTACCCTCTAACCGGGCCTGAGTTCCACATCAGGCCGCCAATGAACCAGTACAAGCGGAACGGCCGAAAACGAGGCATATTCGTCCGAGATTAAATTCGCCAGATGCACGCCGCTCATTGGCTGAACGACCGCTTTCAGGCGCGCCGCGAATTGCCTTAAGCGGCAAGGGTGGGTCGCGACCCACCCTTCTGCGCCACGGCCAAAAGGAGTGGAAGGGAGACCGTATCCTTGAGGGCGTTTCGACCGAAGCGGTCATTTACCGGTCTCGATCCCTGACAGCACATGTCACATTCGCGGACCCGGTCTCGTCCGTGTGTGGAGGCGCGCGTTTCCGGACCCTGGTGAGCCGGATGTCCGCGCTTCCCGATCAAGGGGCGACCATGGACACTTCAATGACCGGCCAAACCGATACGAGAGATCCTCACCGAGCGCGTCCAAGTTCGGAGGAATTGGTGCCGTCACGATACGCGGTGCGCATCGGCGAGATCGACGTGCTGGTCGTCAGCGATGGGGTCTTGCCCCTTCCGACGGCGATGCTCGCTCACAATGCGGACCCAGCGCTTCGGGCGGAATGGCTGGACGACATGTTCCTAGCGCCGGACGCATTCGACTGGCCGCTGAATGCCGTTCTGGTGCAGAGCGGCGAGCAGACCATCCTCATCGATGCCGGGCTCGGGTTGGATCCGAACCTGGATCTGCCGCGAGCCGGCCAGCTGGTCAAACGTCTGGAAGCGGGCGGAATCAATCTGGCGTCCGTGACCGACCTGGTGCTGACGCACATGCACATGGACCATATCGGCGGGCTCCTCATCGACGGGGTGAAGGAACAGTTGCGGCCGGATCTGCGGATCCACGTGGCGGCCGCCGAGGTCGCGTTCTGGGAAGCACCCGATTTCTCCCGCACCTCGATGCCGGCGGGCTTCCCGGACGCCCTGCGATCCACCGCCAAACGGTTCTCGGAGGCATACAGCAGCCATCTGCGAACCTTCGAGGATGCGCATGAGGTCGCGCCGGGGGTGGTCGTCCATCGCACCGGAGGCCACACCCCCGGGCACAGCGTGGTCCGCCTGACATCCGGCGGAGAGCGGCTTACGTTCGCCGGCGACGCCATCTTTCCGGTAGGCTTCGACCAGCCCAACTGGCACAACGGTTTCGAGCACGACCCCGAGGAGGCAGCCCGCGTTCGGATCCGTCTTCTCCGGGAATTAGCCGGGACCAGGGAACAGTTAGTGGCCACGCACCTGCCGTTCCCGTCCGTCGGCCGGGTCGCCGCCGATGGCGACGCCTTCCGTTGGGTGCCGGTGTTCTGGGATTACTGACCACGCCTCCAGCAGGGACCAAATCAGCGGCAGCGTCGGGGCAGAACCTACGGCGTTGCCGACCGAACCGCGCCGCAAGGACTTCCCAAACGTGATGCGGGAGGCGCCGCAGTGAACCCCTCGGTAATGACCGCCGTGCCTGCAGTGGCGGGACCACAACGATGCCCGTCGGTACGTGCCGGCATCGATCACGCATCGACCTGTCTCGGTACATGATCGAGTACGCCGCGCACCTTGCTCGCCAGCTGCTGCAGGGTGAAGGGCTTCGGCAGGAAATGCGTGCCGTGATCGAGCACGCCATTATGCACCACGGCATTGCGCGTGAACCCCGTCGTGTAAAGCACCTTGAGTTCCGGACGCCGCCGGAGCGCCTCCTCGGCCAGTCGACGCCCATTCATGTCGGCCATGACGATGTCAGTGAACAACAACGCGATGTCGGGCTGGGAGTCTAGGATACGCAATGCGGCGACACCGCTCTCGGCGTGGCGCACGCTGTAGCCGAGTTCGCGCAAGGCCTCGACACTGAGCAGGCGCAGGGCCTCCTCGTCCTCGACCACGAGGACGATCTCGCGTCGGCATCCGAGGGGCAGGACAGCCGTGCGCCGAACATCCTGAGGGGATCCGGCAGCTTCGCCCTCGCCATAGAAGCGCGGCAGGTAGAGCTTCACGCTCGTGCCCTGCCCGGGCTCCGAATAGATCCGTGCGTGTCCCCTCGATTGCCGCACGAAACCGTAGACCTGCGACAGGCCTAATCCTGTTCCCTTGCCGACCGGCTTGGTGGTGAAAAACGGATCGAACACCTTGGCCAGAACGTCCGGCGACATGCCGGTTCCCGAGTCGGTCACGGCCACCAGGACGTACTGACCGGGTGAGATCTCCACGGTCCTGGCATAGGCCTCGTCGAGGTGGGCGTTGGCCGTCTCGATGGTCAGGCGGCCGCTTCCGGTGTCGGTATCCGGCATGGCGTCCCGCGCGTTTACGGCTAGGTTGAGGATGGCATTCTCTAATTGGCTCACATCGGCATGGGTGCGCCATAGGCCGCCGGCAAGCACGGTCTCCAACGCGATGCCCCCGCCGAGCGTGCGGCGCAGGATCTCCGACATCCCGGATACGAGCTTGTTGGCATCGATAGGCTCCGGCGCGAGCGGCTGTTGGCGCGAGAAAGCCAGCAGGCGTTGGGTCAGCGAGGCTGCGCGGTTCGCACCATCCGTGGCGACATCGATGAAGCGCTCGATGTCGCTCTCGCCACGTGCCATGCGCTTGCGGATCAGGTTGAGGCTGCCGATCACGATGGCGAGCATGTTGTTGAAGTCGTGCGCGATGCCGCCGGTGAGCTGGCCGACGGCCTCCATCTTCTGCAACTGCCGTAGTTGGGCCTCGGCCGTCTCACGGCTCTGCATCTCGCCAATGAGCGCGCGGTTCGCGTCGTCGAGTTCCTGCGTGCGCGCGGCGACTCGGTCTTCCAGCGCCAGGTTGAGGTCGCGCAAGGCGAGCTCGGCGACCTCGCGCTCGCGTGTCCGTGCCTGCAATTGAAGCGCCGCCGTCGCAAGCGCCGCCCCGATCCGGTTCACCTCCAGGATGGGGGTCACGATGGCCTCGACTTGGCTCCCCTGGCCTATCGCTTCTGCGCCGTCCCCGAGGCGACGCATCGCACGGTCCACCCGTTGACCGGCCCCGAACGCGATGCCCACGACAGGCAGGCCGAGCACGAGCCCCATCCCGAGGAGGATCATCATCGAACGTTGCAGCGGGGCCTCGGCAAGCTCCCTGTCGACCACGACCGCCGCGGTCCAACCCGTCAGCTTCGACTTGCCGTAGCCAACCAGGACATCCTGTCCGACCCGGTTGCGGCCGTAATACCGTCCAGCGTCGTCGACCGTGTGAGTGCGAAAATCGGACGAGGTCAGCTTGCCGACGAAGTCCTCCTGCCGCTCGGTGCGGACTGCGACGATTCCGTTGCGATCCACCAACGACCCGATCCAACCGGCCGGGAGATCCTCTCGGCGCGTCGTTGCCACGAGGTGGTCGATGTCGAGGCTCGCCGCGAGGAGATAGGTCGGCGTTTCGCCGATGCGGATAGGGGCGCCGACGATCTGGAAGACGGGCTGCTTCGAGACCGAGGTCAGGAAGACGTTGCTGACCACCGCGACGCCCGTTCGCAAAACCTCTCCGTCGATCTCCGCAAGGGCCAGGGGCACAGGTGCGGCGGTTCCGAGCGGCGCTCGGGTCGTCAACGCGGCAGTCCCGTCGATACGCCGGAGGTTGATGTTGATCCCCTGCAGGCGGGTGATCTCCTGCATCTGGGCGTAGAAGGCCGGCAGGTCGTGAGCTGCGAGGCTCGGTGAGGTCGCGAGCGCCTGAAGTGTCGTGAGCACACCATGGATCTCGCGGTCGAACGCCACGGATAAGCCGTGGGCTCGGATCTGCACGTCCTGTTCGACCTGCGTGCGTTCGGACGCGGCGAAGCGCCAGAGCAGGACACCGACGAACAGCAAGATTGGGACCAGCAGGCCGACGAAGAGGGTCAGGAACTGCCATCGGAGCGGACGGGGAGGCTTCAACCCTTCGTCTTTCGCCTAGCGAGCTGGCGGCTTCGGTCTCGCCTCGGCCTCTCGATGGAGGGCGTCATGATCGTCGTTCCTCGCGATGCTCCCTGCATGACGAGGGTCGAAGAGCGGACGTGACACGGCGGAACGGATATTCCTGGCCGTAGGGGCGTCTGGCCTCCGCTCGGACCAATTATCATCGGAGCCGATGTCACACTGGATGGGACCGCTCTCGTCTTGTTTTCGAACGTCCCCACCGGGACCGGACACAGGACGGAGCGTCACATGAAGATCGTCGTCATCGGCGGCACGGGGCTGATCGGCTCGCAGGTCGTCGCCACTCTAAAGGCCGCCGGCCATGAGGCCCTTGCGGCCTCGCCGAACACCGGCGTCAACGCCGTCACGGGCGAGGGGCTCGCAGTAGCGTTGAAGGGGGCCGCCGTGGTGGTCGATGTCGCCAACTCGCCATCGTTCGCCGACGAGGCGGCAATGGACTTCTTCGTCCGCGCCGGACGGAACCTCGCCGCGGCCGAGAAGGATGCCGGCGTGTCTCACCACGTCGCGCTCTCGGTGGTCGGCACCGAGCTCCTGCTCGACAGCGGCTACTTCCGCGCCAAGCTCGCCTGATCGGCCCCCACGAGGTGGTCCAAGGGTAAAGTTAGTGCACGGTGGGCCGCTCCGCCACGGATAGCTTGGCCGGCGGAGCTGGTCTGGCAAGCGCAGCCGGCCAAGCGGAGAAGGCTGGCATGAACACCTCCGGGGCCGGCGGTCGGTATCCCAGAGAGGCATGCGGGCGCACGCCGTTGTAGTGACGTCGCCAGCTTTCGATGACGACCTGCGCTTCCCTGAGTGTGTAGAAGATCTCGCCGTTCAGGAGTTCGTCGCGAAGACGCGCGTTGAAGCTTTCGACGTAGCCGTTCTCCCACGGTGAGCCTGGCGTAATGTAGGCCGTCTTTGCTCCGACGCCGGTGATCCAAGCTTGGAGGGCCTTCGCAACGAACTCCGGGCCGTTATCCG
>NZ_VRUX01000039.1:0-17584 GCF_008039885.1 Methylobacterium sp. WL103 | reverse complement strand
TTGGGCCGGCAGGCTTCGACCAGGGGCTCCAGATCAGCCCATTGCGCGTCGCTCAGCATCGTCCCTCCTCCATCAGAGAGACGAAAACGCAAGCCCAGCCAATCTGTTCAGGCGACGACAGGCCCTAGCAGGACGATCCAACTCAGCTCGCTTCGCCGCTCATCAATATAGCTTTCTATGACTGGCATAAATTAGATGTGAAGATGCAATTCACCTCTAGCTGGTCGAGAAATCATGAGAAGCATGGCTTTAGCAAATTTACAACGCGATCTTGTGCCGACGTTGCCGCCATGGGAGCGTCGCAAGATCCGAACGCTATCCCAGGGAATGGAAGAGCAACGTGCTCGTGTAATGAGTTCGCTGGGTATGATGCATGACTGCTACCGCAGAATGGATGACTGCGGGAGTATGGACGGCCGTGGCAATAACATGAAGCTGTGCCGAGTGCCCTTGTGCCCTCGGTGCTTCATGAGGACCCGAGGCAAACAAACGGGTATCGCAATCAAGCGCACCTTCGCGGGTGCAGCGAACGAGAATATGGCGTTCCTCACGTTGCTGGTACCACCCTCGACGGACCTCAGCGTGGTTGATCCTTGCATGGGCAAGACGGAGAACCGTCTGCGAAACCTCATCCGTAACAGGAGAAAAATCGATCCACGCTGGGATACCGTGCAGTACACGGGCTGGTGGGAGATGGAACGTCATGACTGGCAGGACGTCCACGGGTTTGGCCGCAACAAGAAGCTCGCTATGGAGGGCTTGGGCTGGCCCCAGTTCGCGAACCGCAACGACGACACAGTGTGGCAGCCCCACCTACATGCGATCGTATGCCTCGGTGGCGTTAGCAGGGACGAATTCGCCGACGCAGTAAGATCAAAAGGGCATGGCTCCCCCTATCAGGTGGACTTACAGGGCTTCGACCAAAACAAGGACGTGGATAAAAACATCAGCGATCTCGTTCGGTATTCTATGAAATTCCGAATTGAGGCCGATTATAAGATGTCTTCGGCAAAATTTTGGCGGGATGGCTCAGCCCTATCGTTACAGAGAGATTGGTGGAGAGACAAAGACATCAGGAATTACGTGGAATGGCTCATGTGCAAGAGAGGGGGATTTGAGAGATTACGGACGAGTGTTGGTGTTAAGCAGATGAGTGTTTTATAAATTTTCTATACAAGATACGAACTAGCTGTCCCTGTATTCGATCTGATCGTAGTGAAATACAGAGCAATCTTCGGTTGAACGGCAGGACAACGGTAGTAGCGTTTCGGCATGAGAGCCACACAGGCTCCAACGGAGATGCAGATGTCGGTGCTCAAGACCCTCAAGCTCAGCAATGCGGCGCCCATCGTTAAAGCTGGCGATCCGCTGGCGCGCGCTCGTGACAAGCTGCTAGGCAGCCTGGCCGATCAGCGGGCCTTCGCCAGCGCAGTGGTGGCCGGGGAACTCTACACACCGCCCAAGAACCTCGTGAGCCGCAAGAACGAGGCAGGCGAGCGGGTCAGGGTCGAGGTGAGCCGGCGCATGCGCAAGGGTTGGTTCGAGGACGGCACGGGTACCGTGCATTTCGCAGCTCGCGTGGGCGGCAAGCCGCTGGAGCTGGCCAAGGGCAAGCAGGCAGTGGAGGTGGGCACGCTGGATAAGCTGCCGTCGGTCATCGGTACCCTGATCGAAGCCGTACGCGCGGGTGAACTGGACGCCCAGATCGCCACGGCCGCTGAGGCACGCGGGCTGATGATGGCGGAGCGTCGCAAGCCGAAGGCCGCTTGAGTGCCCCCATCCTTTCGACGAGCAGCGGCGACCCTGCTGCTCGTCCTGCCGTCATCGCCGATCTGGGCTGGCACGTCCGGCTGGCCCCAGCGGCTCGCCGGGATGCGCCAGTGCTATGCGGCGCGACAGATCTTCATGGAGGCAGCCGGGGATGCCTCATCCCTGCTGTGGTGGGCCTCCTCGGACAACCATCGCTATGGCTTCCTCAATCCCTCGGTAGTGATTGATGCCCGTCAGCGCGTTCAGGAGATGATCGCCGCTGCCGATTGGCGCTTTACCAGTCTGGCCGCGCGCGAACCGGTGGCTGCCCGGGCATGCCGGCAGCATGCAAATAGTGCCGGTGCTCGCGTTTTTTCCCTAACGCGCGATGTCCTCGCGGGGCATGCGATGTCAGTGTCTCCTGGCGAGCAGCGCTCCAATCAAGCGCTTGGCCATCAGCAAGCGCCCAGGATACCCCAGGATCGCCAACGCTGATACGCGCGTGCCCTGGCCGTTCCAGTAAACGGAAACCGCTTAGGGAGCGTACTACCGTTTCAGCCAAAAAAGGTAGAACGTACGATCATATGGGATGGCCACTCAGCCTCGAACAGCAATTTAATAGGATTTTTGACCGCATTCATAAGGCCTTAGCTGAGCGGTACCGGCTACCACGATCAATGCGCTGTGCCCGTGGGACTGGCGAGCTGGACATCAAACCGCCCATTCTGCGGATATGCTGAACCTTCGATGGAATAGATGCAAAAACGCAAAAATTGATTTCGTTGGAGGATTTCTCGGCACTACCAAAATTGCGGTAGGGGTTGGAACTCCAGCGAGCCGTCTGCGTGATTTACGATGCATGACGATTGTCGATAAAAGGGCGCGATGCAGAGCATACGTCGAGGTCTGGTGCTCGCTGGTGCCGTGTGGATCGGAGCCATCGGCGCCGTGTCTGGCAATCCAGCTGATCTCGAACGGGGCCGAGCTTTATCTGCCAAAGGCGACTTTGCGGCAGCTATTAGCGCCTTCAGCGAGGCCATCCAAATAGCCCCCAGTGATCCAGCGGCTTATAATGCTCGAGGCTTTGCCTATCTCAAGATAAAAGATAACGCTCACGCTGTTGAGGATTTCGACAACGTTATCCGGCTCGATCCGTCTGACGTATCGGCGTACACGAACCGGAGCGCCATTCACCTTGGAGAGAAGCGGCTGGACGCTGCAATCAGCGACGCCAGCGCAGCCATACGCTTGCGCCCCAACGAAGTCGCTGTCGCTTACGGCAATCGAGCTGCGGCTTATCAGATGCAAGGGCGCGACGATGTAGCAGCGGCTGACTACGATCGTGCTCTTGAGATCAATCCACGTTTTGCTGACGCGCATTCGGGCCGCGGTACGCTCTACATGCATGCAAAGGACTACGGCCGTGCTTTGGCAGCGTACGACGCAGCTCTATTCTATGGGCCGGGTGTAGCGCGATACCTCAATGGCCGTGGCGTTGTTTATCGTGGCTTGGGCAATGAGGAGGCAGCAAGAGCTGATTTTAGCGCTGCGATAGCAGCCGAACCGCAAAACTCAATGTATTATCTCAATCGGTCCTACACTTTTGCACGAAACGACCCAACGAAGGCTATCGTTGATGCAGATACTGCAATCCGACTGAACTCAAAATACGCGAGGGCGCTACATTATCGCGGATCCCTGAAACTCAGCCTCAAACAATACAACGCAGCCATCACCGACCTTGACGAGGCTTTGCGTTTAGATCCGAGCAATGCTCGCGCCAGGCTTGAACGAGGTGAGGCACATTACCGGAAGGGAAATTGCAGCTTGGCAGCGGCAGATTTTGACGCTGCTATTGCGCGAGATCCTAATCTTGACCGAGCCTATCTTGGTCGTGGAGCATGCCTGCTTGGGCGAGGCGATCTGAATGCTGCCCTCTCAGCAATCGACAGTGCGATCAAATTGAAGGCTGATGATCCCGGCGCGTACAATCTTCGCAGTATTGTGCGCGAGCGGCAGAGCGATCTCAAAGGCGCATTATTGGACCTGAATGAAGCCGTACGCCTCGGCCCATCCTTCGGCACGGCATACGCCAATCGCAGCCGTGTTCACGCTCTTCTGGGTGATAAGGTCAAAGCAGATGCTGACCGTGTTAATTCCGATCGTCTCAGAACGGAGGTTCCCATCGATGCCTCCAAAATCGTCCCATCGGCGAACCCTCTGACTTTTCAGGGCTCAAGACCGGTGTCCGAACCGACGAGATAGCAGGTGTCGCCGTTTGAGAAGGTATGTTCTGCCGTCGGCGTGCGACACGTCGATCGGGATGGGGCGTGCGGGGGAGTTGGACGCGTAAAGAGCGATGGCTGCCAAGGCACGTGGCCTGATGATGGCGGAGGGTCGCAAGCCCCGGGCAGCTTGAGCCCCTGGCGCATGGTGGTGAGTGGCTGCGTTAATCCAGCCTTTCACTACCCCGTCTGCCACGGGTACGTGGTCCGCCGCGCATACGGCGAAAGGCTACGTTTTAGTGCTTTTTATGCGTGTATTCTCAAGAGCTTAGGCGAGCCAATATCGTCGCCAGCTACTTGCGCGCAGGACATCAAGATCCAGCGATTGCGACGCTGCCAACGGCCTTCGCTGCCCATTCCCGGCCACCAATCAATGCGCGAGGCCCACCGGCTTGTCGAGCTCAACCCGAAACCGGATTGCCCGATCGAACAGGGGGGCTTTTCGATATTGCCGATCACGCCGCCATGAAGGGGCGCTTTCATCACCCACCAGCCGTGTTTCGAACAGACCCAACCATGTCAGCGGCCGCAACACCCGGCTCTCGAAAGCGAACCCTGCGAAATCCGCCGGGCCGTAGTCCAGCGCGGGGTCCCAAACCGTACAGCTGCGCATCAGGTCTTCGCGAGCGATCCATTCCGGCGACATGACGGAAAGGCACCACAGCACGATGCCGATGTGGTTCTGCGGCCAGGCCTCCGCGGGCACGCGGTCGAAATAGCCAAGGTTGACGCGCCAGAGCATCGTCTCGAACAGGCAACGGAACAGATCCGCAGCTTGGTCGTCACGAACAAGCGTTGCACCAGCTTTGGTCACCAGCAGCCGCCGCTGCCGTTTGCGAAGCAGCTTGGCAGTTTGCGCGATGATCCGGGTAGCCTCCACGGGCATCACATCGATCTCGTTGAGCACCTTGTTCATCGAGAGCACCTGGGCCTTGTCATAGCCGGGCCAGGTCATGGCATCGAAGAGCGCCCGAACGTCGGCGCGGCTCAGCGCACCCGTGGCGGTCAGCGTGAGGCCAGCGAGAGCCTGAGCCCGCTGGATCATCAGGCGTGTAATTCCAACCAGTGGCGCGGCCATCGCGTGATCCGCTGTGGCATCGACGGTGATTACCCCCGGCATTCCTCCGGCCGACAGCTCCAGCAGGCTATCCAAGCTGGATCGGGTGAGGAGGCCCCAGACAGGGGGTTGGGCGAGCGTGGACATGAGCGAATATGTGCCACCGCCCCAGCGGTTCTGGCCAGGGTAATCAGCCTTGCTTTAGAACGCTCACCCATACGCTTGAAGGGTTCTTGTGCTGCTAGGGCGCTGAACCCGCGCCCCGCCGGTGCTGGGGCTTCCTGGGCGCGGGATGACAGCTGTCGCTGTGAGGGGAGGGGGCAGCACTTGGAGTGGGTTTGCCCATCTGATCTTTCAACGACGCATGGATAAGGAATGCTCCGGCTCTGGCTCACGAGCACGGCCATCGGCACGCTCGCAGCTTGGTACTCGGGCCTCGATCCATTCGCCCCCTACTTGTACGAGTTCATCATCCTCGGCGCGTTGGTGTTCGGCGCTGGCGTTCTCATCCTTGTGGCGGGCATGATTGGTAGCCCCATCCTCATGCTGCTCGTCGTAGGAGCGCTTCCCCTGGCCATGGGCTACAGCGAACGCATCCTGCAGGGCGAGATCAAACCCAGCGGCGTCTTCCACCGCTAAACAGTCGATGCACCTTTGGACCTGGTGGGCGCCTACATTCCGGATGGTCGGGGGGTCGGCATAGTTGCGCCCTATTCCCCTGCGACGCCTTGGCTTGTCGGAGCGGCGGGGCATAATGCGCAAAAGTCTGATCGCGATCCTCATCTTCGCTTGCGCCGCGTCAGGGTGCGTCTCACGAACCGGGACCGGTGTGGGCTCAAGCCGCACAACTGCGTTTAATCTTGATCCTGATCGCTCGCGGTCTTGTAACGGCGGCCCGGTCTATCAGCCCTGCTAAATTTCATTAGGCGCCTTTGGCCTTGCGATCCACTTTAGTGCGGCATCAAACTCGGCCTCATCCGCGCTGGCACCAGCCGCCCGTGCCGCTTCGATGAACCGTCGGCGCTGTTCCTCAGACGTAAGCTTACCGGCGCAGAGATTGCGGCTCAAACTGCCAGCGAAGGCGAGCAACTCGGAGGCGATGGGCTCCGGCTCTTCGGTCATGTGCAGCAGGACGTGAAGGGAGAAGCTCGCGGGCCTACGTGCGGCTAGCGACCTTGATCCCGACGCCTTCAGGAGCCTCGTGGAGGGTGGAGAGCGGCTTCGCCCTCGCCGGTTCGGCGAAGCTGTTGTCTGGAACCGCGCAGCGCTTGATACGATGTCTGAGGCAGCCCCTTGCCGATGAAGAGCATGGACCGACACCTGCGCGGAGCGGCCGGGGTTAATCTGGCCTTAGTTGGCGCGCACCCACGTGGCATGGTCCGGTTATGACATATGCTACAAAACGAGACCATGTGATCTCAGTGTTCCCAAACGACCAACAGCCGGGCTCCTTTCGCTGGACCATTACCGCGTTGTCCACCACGTCAGTGACCCAGTCTCCCTACGCCTTCGCCACAGCGTTAGGAGCCACCATGTCGGCTGAGTGCTGGTTGCGCGAAATCGCGAAGAGGGACAACGGATAACCGCGGGGCAGGCTCTCGCGCGTAAGCTCGGCGCGGACGCTGGGCGTCCACGTCGGGGTTCCTGGGTGAGCGTCAGACACCAGCCCAACACCCACGATGCTCGCAGCTCACCCAAAAGCTAAGCTGTTCAGCTTGTTATGAAAGGAGGCCTCACATTCTTTATGGAGGTTTGTCCAACTTCCCCGCAAGGTGGGTAGCTCGCGTCGCCACTATCGTGTAGAAATTAAGCAACTAATTACATCAATATTTATAAATAATTAATTGTAGCTCCGCGACAAATTTCTACGGTCTTCAAGATTTGACCGGCCTAAGTAAGCGTGTATTTATTTAAGCAAAACTGCCGTTTCTACGACATTAAGATTGATGTCTAATTCGCAAAAAGGCTGACTTTCGTAGAAGTCAGACAGCGGCACTCCAAGAGCGTCGGCGATACGGGTCAAGTCCTTTGTGTTGTTCGCCATCTTGGTCACATCTCTTTACGCAATCTTGCGATCTCGCAGGAATGGCAAGCAGTGAGCGCCACCTGATATCTTCAGCACGGGCGGGGTTGCGTTCGAAGCCTGCAACTGCATATGTTAATTTTCGAAAATATTCTGTCCCCTTGAAGGGGAGGCTGGAGGTTTCGCCCGTGGGCATGAGTGCTATCAGCCAACACACTGATCTTGAGCACCTACGTGCCGCCCTTGATGCATCATGTGTCGTCGGTACTTGGATGTGGGATCATGTCCGGGGCGTAGTCACCTACGACGAAGGCGCAGCACTACTTCTCACAGGCGATCCGGAGCTTGCCGATTGTGAGATCTGCGGTCCCATCGCTTTGAAGGCGATCCATCCCGAGGATATGACGTGGCTGATGGAGCACATGCTTCAAGCTGTCCAGGTGGGTGGCTTGGTGCTATCCGAATACAGAGTGTTCAAAAACGATGGAACAGTCCGGTGGCTCCTTAGTCGCGGGCGGACTTACCACAATGCAGCGGGCCAACCAGCACGATCGCATGGCATCCTCATCGATATCACTGAGATGCGTGACGGCGGCGAGTGCTATATCCTCGGCAATCCACCGAAGTCGGAAAAAACCCTTGAGCATGCAGCGGATCTTGGTATCGCACTCAAGCAATCTCTTCCTGTTGATGCCCCACCTGAATTACACCAAGCTGCCAATTTGATGTTAATGAGCCTTGGGCACGCAATCGCTCAAACTATTAAGGCATAGATGCAAATTAAGTAGTGTTTTTATATTTATATTATGAATAATTAGGTGCATTATTAGATTTCGAGCGCTTGATGACCAAAGTCGGCCCATCTAGTCGTCCAACGCAGCTTCTTTAGGGCCTGAGAGCGGATGTTTTAAGAATCTGCAAAGGGTCGATTTCGTTGAAGATTTCGGGACCGGGCCGAAGGAGCACTGTGGGCCGCTGCAGACGTAGAAGTTCCTGCTAACGTGTTGCCAAGAGCACGGCGAGCAAGGGCCAATGATCCGCCATGAGGAATGAAAATTCCTCGGGGGCTCGCATTGGGTATCGCCCGAAGAGCCGCCTGCGAGTTTTACAACAAAATCGGTCGAAAGCAGACCAACTTTGGGTGCCATCCGTCAGACGAGCTGCTGAAACCAATAGTCTCGCGCGCACGTAGATTAAGATTGCCGGCCATCGTCCCTCGGGCGCCGGTGGCTGAGAGCGTCCTTCGCTCCCGCCTACGTTACGTGCGCGGAGAACGGGATGCAGCGCTACTACTTCAACATCCACGATGGTCAGGACCTGTGGGACACGGAAGGCACGGCCCTTCCGGACATCCGTGCGGCTCGGATTGAAGCCATCCGCTATGCCGCGGAGGTGTTAAGGGATGAGGCCTCACGGCTGGAGAACGGCGAGGCTTGGCAGATGGACGTCCTCAGCGACAGGGGGCTTTCGCTCTTTCGGGTCGACTTCCGTTTGTCGGTGTCGACAGAGCTCGTTCCGACCCTGTCCCGCTCGGTTGATTAAGTAGTGAAGGAAGGGCTTCCGCTTCCCACCTGTTCCGGGAATTAGATTATTACCTCGCTGAGCCCCCCCCTGCAAGCAGGCATTCCCGGCTTCTGCAAAGGGTCGGATGCTGCCTTACGAATCAGGCGCAGGATCGCGGGCGGGTCCGTGAACACGGTCGCGTAGGTCAGATCGGTGCTGAATACGACCTTCGCGGCACTCAACCCGGCTGGCAGGACCCTTAGACGATTCAGCGGTTCAGAGCGGGGACGTCGCAAACCTGCTGCATTTCAACTGCAGGTTTTGTCCAGGCTGATCGAGATTGAGCTCAAAAATCAGCTGTAGGAAGTGTGACAGGACGTTTGGATCTGCAGCGTTATCTGTCTTGATGAACGAAAGGTAATTGCCGATGCGTAGACTCTCGTTGCTCGCTACGACGTTGATCGCTATGAGCCCGCTTCCGTCCTATGCAGAATCGTATCAAAAGGCTGGATCCGAGTTACAGATCGGAGAGACTGCGACGGTTCCCCATCTCGTTCCAAAAGGCCCGGAAGTGCCGATTGAACTGCGGATCACCGCCATTGAAGAAGGCTCTGCGAACGATCTGAAAGGGTTTGAGATTCCTGTCAACCTGAAGAACGCACGGCCGATCTATGTGCGTTACGAATACAAAAATCTCAGCGACGCGGATCTGTCAGCCCAGAGCATCGGTGCATTCGTCGCCATCGACGACAGAGATCAGGCGCATGCGCCCGTGTCGACATTGAGCGGCGGAACCTTCACGACCTGCGCGACGCCGACGGCGAAGGCGCTGACCCAGGGCAAGACCGGTCAAGGATGCCTGCTGTTCATGATCCATGCGAATGGGCGATTAAAGGCAGCCGCCTACAAGGGGCATTACCGCAGCGAAGGGGGCGCCAATCCCCAGGTGTCCTACCCAATCTACTACAATCCCGTGAGGTGGACGGCGAGCAAATCCGCGACAGTCCCGTCCGGTGAACGACGCACCATTGTTCAGTAAGGTGGCTCCCGACCGAACTGCGTGGTCCCGGATTTTCGAGTGGAAGCATGCTCGCGGTCTGCCTCAGGGAAGCGGACCTTGACCTCGCTCAAAAAAGCGGACGTTCAAAATCCGCCCCAAACATGTCACTCTCAGCCTCGCATCAGGCATCCGAAAGTGGCCGTTGGAAATCCTGGCTTCTTCTGTGTGACGCCAACTCATTTGAAATACGCGCTGCTGCGTGCTTTTCCGTAGTGCATCCGAAATTGAGTTGTGCGAAATCGATCTCGTCGGCTCTTGCCGACGACGCCTACGCCAGGGTCTCTGAAAACCCCAATCCTCTGGCGTAGGCGTCTGCAATTGGCAGCGGGAGCGACCATCGTGCTCCTGCCCGCAATTTAAAACAGCGCATGTCTGGATCCCCGACTAGTATCAATGAACGATGCCAGCCTCACACGGGTAAGTTTTTCCTGCTGGGTCCTCAATGCCGCAAGGGGCAGCCAACCGCACAAGCATGATCTCCGGGTGATCCCCTTGTACGCGGACACCACCAGCTACATCGTGACGCCCAGGCAGCGCACCACCCTGTACAATTCAGAGCTTTTTGCCGGCCGCAGCATCACAAGCTGCGCCGTGAAAGAAGTTTCGTGGCAACAGTGACCGACGTAGCAACAGCGTGGAAGCTTCAGACTGAAGATGCCTCCGGGTTGGTCCGCGCCGAAAATCGGTTACGCGCTGTGATCCGGTCAAGCGGGAGATCAGGCATTGCCCGCCCAAACACCTCCTGCTCCAGGAAGGCTCGCTCAACTTCCAGCTGCGCCTCGACACAGTCCGAGTACCAACATCGGCGTGGGCCGCTCCACCGGAAGCCGCGTCATTTCAGAGCGTCCTTGGACTCGAAAGGGGCTCGTTGTGCTTAAAGGCGCACCGGGGGGCTTGGAGGCGGTCTCAAGCAAGACGGTGAAAAGGGCCGCGCTCTCCTCACGCCGGGCGTAGAAAAGGCGACAACCGGTGATGCGACAAAGAAGGGTCATGCCCTGAACTTCGAATCCCAATCAGGCGCAACCAGGAACTATTTCCTGGCATCCCTCCCACCAACCCCATCACCAAAGCTGACAAAGAGCTACTTCGACTGGGACGGTCCCACTCGCCAACGCCACCGAACAAAATCTAACTTCCGCCTACCACAACGCTGGACCTCTGCCCTCTGCCTCGTCGCAAAAGTAGCCGCAGTAGATCACATAAGGTGGCGGTTTAAATAGAACCGTTTCTTAAAAATTATAGCTATGCAGTATTTTGGGGGGACGAAACTCTGAGTAGGAGATAACTTTTGTTTCAAAAGAGCCGGCATTTCGCAAGGTACAACGTCATTCCGACTCTAATATCACCGTTTAGATCCTGAAATGTGATCATGCGAGCCTGCACGTCGTTAAACACAGTACTCAAAATATCTTGAAAATCTATATTCGGCAAACCTTTTGACGCAATAGCTATTATTCCACCAGGCAAAATATGTTGAGCAAGCCGCCTAAGCCCGTTGTGAGTATAAAAGCTTGCATGATTTGAATGAATAAGCTTGTCTGGGGCGTGATCGATCTGTAAGATGACCGCATTGTGTCGTCGGTTAGGTCTATCTTGATCGAAGCCGTCCTCGGATGCAGCGCGGGTGAAGAAGTTCGTCTGGACGAAGCGGCAGCGCTGATCGTTTTTCAGACTTGTCCCGAGGTGTAACAATCCTTCACTGTGCCATTTTATTATCTCGGGCATGGCCTCGACGACCAATAGGTGGCCAACACGGCTATCATCCAGCACGGCTCTTGCGATATACCCTAGTCCTAGCCCCCCGATTACTATGTCAAGGCCTTCACCAGTGACATTTGCGAGAGCAATCTGAGCAATTGAGATTTCGGAATATCTTGTCTGACTTGACATCAGCTCGACATCCCCGATCATGACTTGAGTGATCTCGTCGCCGGTAAACGGATCGTTTCGATACCGTAGGCTCAAAGGACCCATATTTGTCCGGTGCGGGTCAATTTTCTCATTGATAACAGTCATTCTAGACCCATTTTGATGCTGCCGACTGAAAGTGATGCTTCATATCATCCACGAAAAGGGCGTATCGGGGAAGAGTGTGCGTTGTGCAACCCCGCAACCCATTGTTCCACCCACATTGAATTGGTCCGCCTTTTGGTACGGCTTTTGTGTTTGGAGGACGGACGGACACCTCGAAATACCCCCTTCCGTGCGGGGCGGTGTCGTGATTCCCTGGTGCTGTCGGCGTAGGGGAGGCTCGGATGGGTCAGCCAGGGTTCTTCGATCTGGATGAGCGCTATCAGCGTCTGTCGGAGAACGGCGACCCGCTGGTGAAGCTCGCGGCCTTGATCGACTTCTAGGCTTTCCGCCCGAAGTTGGCCACCGCACTGAAGTGGTCCGATGGGTCGAAGGGGGGCCGCCCGCCCTACGATCCGGTCCTGATGTTCAAGATCCTGGTCCTTCAGACACTCTACACGCTGTCAGACGACGCCACCGAGTTCCAGGTCCGGGATCGGCTCTCGTTCATGCGCTTCCTCGGTCTCGGCTTTGAGGATGGCGTGCCCGACGCCAAGACGGTGTGGCTGTTCCGGGAGCACCTGACCCGTGCCGGCGCGATCGACGAACTGTTTGCCGCCTTCGACGCCTGGTTAAAGGGCAAGGGTTACCTCGCAATGTCGGGGCAGATCGTCGATGCCTCGATCATCGCGGCCCCACGTCAGCACAAAACCAATGCGGAGAAGGCGGCTCTGAAGGAAGGCAAGATCCCTGACGCGTGGGCGCCCAAACCGAAGAAGCTGGCGCAGAAGGATCGCGATGCCCGCTGGACCCTGAAGCGGGCCAAGGCGCGGCCCGCAAAGGCGGACGGCACCAAGGCCAAGGTCGAGATCGCCGTTCCGATGTTCGGCTACAAGACCCACATCTCGATCGACCGCAAGCACGGGTTCGTCCGCCGCTTCACCGTGACCAGCGCGGCCGCCCACGACGGGGCACAACTGGCCAACGTCCTCGACGCGACCAACACGGCGAGCGACGTCTGGGCCGATACCGCCTACCGCTCGAAGACCAACGAAGCTCATCTGACCAAGTATGGCCGGCGCTCGAAGATCCACTTCCGGCGGCAGCCCGGCCTCGATCTGACGCCGGCGCAGCACAAGGCCAACCGCGCCCGCTCCAAGGTCCGCTCGGCCGTCAAGACGGTGTTCGCCGGCCAGAAGCACCGCTTCGGCCTGTTCGTGCGCACGATCGGTTTGGCCCGAGCCCGGACCAAGATCGGGCTCGCCAACCTCGCCTACAACCTCAAGCGCTTCCTTTGGATCGAAACCCGGCCGGTGGCGGCCTGAGGGATGCTCGGGATAACCCCCTGAGCCCGTGCACGACCACTGCCAAGTTACCAGAACGCCAGTCCAATCACGCCAAAGCTGCGATTGGAGTCAAATCAACGGCCGAACCCCGCAATTGCGCGGTTCTTCGAGGTGTCCAAACGCGATAATGTCACCTCGAAGTAATATAAATTGGAGTACCACTTCGCTCGATGCTGACCATACAAGCAGTTTTACAAATATAATTAAGCAAGCGTTCGATGAACGCAGCAATAATCCGCAACACGTCCCTAAAAAAGTCGCCTACGTACTGAATTTTTTTCAAACCGAGACTACATTATCAAGTGCCGCCCTAAAATGGGCATGACGAGAAGTCGATGCGGAAGACAACTTATTCATTAGGCGAGTGCGAGGATTTCGTACACATGACTTCAGCATCGCAATCGAAGGGCGCTTGAGAAGAGGATCGTCCCACGTGAAAGGGCTCGTTAACCATTAACTTATACCTCGCAGCTGAGCGACCGCCCGATGGAGGCATCAATGGTAGCTGTGCCGATCCTTCTCTCGTTAGTGGTGCCGGTCTTCAACGAAGAGGCTGCTATCAGTCTCTTTCTCAAGCGTGCGATCGCCGCGATTGAAGCTGCTTGTCGCCGTGTAGGTCCGGGTACGCTGTACGAAATTGTGTTTGTCGATGACGGAAGTACCGACGCCACCAATAGCATTTTGACGACGGCGCGGCAGGAGAATAAATCAATTGAAGTAGTAGGCCTTTCCAGAAACTTTGGGAAAGATGCCGCGCTTGCAGCAGGTCTTCGCCATGCTCGCGGAAATGCAGTCATACCAATAGATGTTGACCTGCAAGACCCCCCCGAAGTCATAGTTGAAATGATATCAAAATGGATGGCTGGAGCCCTTATTGTAAATGGCGTTCGCGACCACAGGCGCGCTGATACAAGACTGAAAAGATTCACCGCATGGGGCTTCTACTATTTATACAATCGCTTCGCAGACCAAACGATACCTAATGACGTTGGCGATTTTCGTCTCATTGATCGCCGGATCGTTGATATTTTAAACACTCTGCCTGAGAGATCACGATTTACTAAAGGCCTCTTCTCGTGGGTGGGCTTCCGGCAGGCAGAGGTATTCTTTGCTCGTGAGGGACGACACAGCGGCACAACAAAATGGCGCTATTGGCGCCTGTGGAATTTCGCTCTTGACGGCTTAACTGGATCGACCACTGCACCACTACGGATCTGGACCTATATTGGAATTAGTATAGCTAGTTTGGCCTTCTTGTTCGGCCTTTTACTAGCTGGGCTTACCATCGTCGCGGGCAATGCTGTACCCGGATATCCATCACTAATGGTAACGGTACTATTTTTCGGCGGTTTGAACCTAATCTCTATTGGGATTATGGGAGAGTACATTGGCCGCATTGCTGCAGAGGTAAGAGGCCGACCACTATATCTGGTACGAGACATCAACGGTGAATTTAAACGCCCACCTGATCAGGACTTTGCATGGAACCCGTCGCCTATAGCCGAATGGCAGATAACGAGCAGCGGCATTGGTGGTTTGCCGGACGACGCGCTGTCCTTGCAACGCTGTTCCGCCGCCAGTTAAGTCGGTACACTGGATCAATCCGAATTCTTGATGCCGGCTGCGGTAGCGGCGGAAATCTTGCGTTATTAAAATCGTTTGGAAGAGTAGACGCCGTAGAATACGACGATGGGGCAAGACAGATCGCTTTCATTCGATCTGGAATGCATATTAAGACCTGTAATTTACCGTACGATCTGCCAGTCTCTGACAGCGCATATGAATTGATTGTCCTCTTGGACGTCCTAGAGCATATCGACCAAGATGCTGAAGTTTTGTCTGCACTTAGGACTAAATTGAAAATTAATGGACAGATAATTGTAACTGTTCCAGCCTTCCCATGGCTATGGTCTGATCACGATGTAATTCATCACCACAAAAGGCGCTACACTAAAAACACCTTAAAAGTTGCAGCTAAAAATGCTGGGCTCATTGTTGAGAAAATGGGTTATTTTAATAGTCTTTTGTTTCCCGTAGCACTCGCTCGTCGGCTCCTGTCTATAATTATAAGGCGGCACGTCGAAGACGATCGCATGCCGGCGCCGCCCTTAAACAGGCTTCTTCGCCATATTTTCTCGGCAGAGCGACATACTATGGGACTATTTAGCATGCCCATAGGCCTCTCTATTTATTCGGTACTAACCAAAGCGAAATGATCAAACGAACATCATCAATACAAGAAGAATGCGCATTTCATGGCCGGTAAGCTTGCCAAAACCAACCAAAAAATCCTGCGATTTAGATGCGCAGCAGCGCATTACAGCACGAAATCAATAAAAGAGATAGAAAAACTTGAGATTATTTCGCTTTTAGCACTTTCGATTGGCGTGTATTTTCGGATTAATCCAAATCACAATCGCCCATTTTGGGTGGATGAAACTTTTACTGGCGCAATAGTCAATCAATCTACATTACATGATTTTTTTCATCAAATATGGGCCGATGTAAACGCCCCACTTTATTACTGCATTCTATATGCCTGGTCTTACATGTCGGACCTTTCAAATACGTCATTAAGGCTGCCAAGTTTGGCAATGTCCATCGCGGTTCTTATCATTGTTTTTAAGGCCACAAAAACTTTCGATCGGACTACGTGCCTACTATGGGGGTCGCTGATGTGCCTGTGGCTGCCGGGTATAGATCAGGCATCAGAGGCGAGGTGTTACTCTCTACTTCTTCTTACCTCTACAATGACAACTTTGTCGTTTGCAAATTTAATAGACTCGCCAAATAGACGTGCCGCCTCGTACTGGGCTTTGTACGGGTCAGCTACTATCCTGACTCATTATTTTTCTCTAATTCTAATTGCATTTCAAAGTATTGTCTTTCTCGCCCTTCATAGAAAGAAAGCCGTGGAACTTTCGGTTGCGCTTCTAATATTTATTATTCCAATATCTTGGATATTATACCATCTTCCTCGTCTTCTTGCATTTGCCGCCCTAGACGTTGCTTGGTATAGCCGACTAAATATCGATCATATACCAGTGATTATCAGCTACACCCTTAACTCTTTTGGGTTTATAGCGTTTTTATTCGTCTGCGCGTATTTTATCATCAGGAAATACGAAGATGCGGAGATACTGCGATTTCGCAACGCCACCATAGTGGCAGCAACATCGGCGGCTGCTTTGCTGGCATTTATAATAATTGGCTTCGCGCGGCCAAGCTTTAGTCTAAGATATTGCGTCCCATTTATCCCGGGCGTTTTGTTAGGTGCCTCACTTATGGGCAAATTTGCCGCGCGCGCTTGGCCAGTGACCCCCGTTCTCGCAATAGCCTTGTTCAGCATCCCAACCTTTCTTGATACCGGTGCGGCTTCATCAACAGCGACGTACTCGTTCGAAGCGGCCTCAATAGAAATTCGAAAAGCGGGGGTGAAACGGCTTGTTTTCCTATGGGACCATCCATCCTCCGTTATCCAGGATGACTCGCAAATGCGCTCGGTAGGTGGGTTTTTTCTCGACCGAGCTGGACAACAGATACAGGTGGTGAATGTATCGAACGCATGGAGGGAGGATCCGCAACCGCGGTTGCTTTTAGCTGCTCAGTCTGATCCTGATACTGCAATCCTTTGGGTTTATGATAGATTATTGTCGCAAACTGCTGCGCTAAAGTATCCGCCGAATATTGAAGAGATCGACCCCTCTTGGAGATGCCGCAATTATGCCAAGGCTCCATATGCAGCGCTTGTCTGTTTGCGTCCTCGTGTATGAATTTGTGTCTCTGAAGTTATGTAAAAATATAGATCGATTTGGATGCGAAACTCAAATTTGACGCCCGCGATTTGTCGATTGTGTGATGCGTTTTGGGGTGGCTGTTTAAACGAGACACTCTACTCTTTAATCGTGCGTCGCTGCATCCTTCACTTCAGCTACAGTGAAACCAGCGAGCTCTGGGCGAAGGCGGTCACAAAGCGACCATGAACAATCCGTTGAATAAAAGCCGCGAAAAACTTGTTGCCGCTCTTCGAGCTGCAAACCTAGCGCACCACTAGCACAGCTACTGAAAAAGTTCGTTGGATCAATGACTTGCTTCTGCTCAAGCTCAGATCATAATCCTCGTGTCGGGGGTTCGAGTCCCTCTCCCGCTACCATTCATCGAACCCGCCCGGCCTCCGACGTGGCGGGTTTTTTCATGCCTGACGATCGTCTGAAGCCGTGTCGCGTTCGCTCGTTGTGAGCTGGGGATCGTGATGCGTCGGATCGTGCCGCTCCTGATCCTCTTGGCCGTCTTGCCGGTACCCGCACGCTCCGCAGGCGATCCGAGCCGGGACGTGCTTTGGGCCGCGCTGAAGACCTGCGTGCTCGCCAAGACGGTCGCCAACCGGACCTTTCCGTGCCTCGACGTGGATCTCGGCGACGCGGACCGCCCCGGCACTGCGGTTTTGCGCGCGCCGGGCGAACCGACCCACGTCGTGGTGATGCCGACCCAGTCGGTGGCCGGGCTCGAGGCGACGGTGTTGCGCGGGGCGCGCGGCGCCGCCTACTGGCG
>NZ_VRUX01000399.1:0-4030 GCF_008039885.1 Methylobacterium sp. WL103 | reverse complement strand
GTGCCGTCGCTCTCGCGGACGGAGCGGGCGGCGCTGGCGGCGTCGCACTACGCTGGGCTCATTGCGCTCTACGGCCCACACATGGGGGTGCGCCACGCCCGCAAGCACCTGGCGGCCTATGCCGAGGCCGCCGGCGGCCTCGGCGCATCCGAACGCACGCGGCTCCTGACCACCACCGACCCGGAGGTGGCGGATCGGCTCCTGCGGGCCGCTTTCGAGGCCGCCCCGGCGATCGCGGAGGCCGCATGAGCGACGGGGAAAGTAGGGGCGACGCCGTGCCGGTCGGCCATGAGGCTTCGAGCAAGGACCTTGCGGCGAGACCGCGCGGCATGCCGAGCGCGGAGGCCGTGATCAACGCCTTGCCGCTGCCGGTGCTGACCATCGGCGCGGACGATCGCATCATGCACTGCAACCACGCGGCCGAGGCGTTCTTCGACTACTCCGCCCGGCTGATGCAGCGGCGTCGGCTCCGCGACATCATCCCCTTCGCCTCGCCGATCATCGCGCTGGTGGCGGAGGTGCGCCGCCGAGGCTCCAGCGTCAGCGAGTACCGGGTCGAGCTGACCCAGCCGCGCTCGGGCGCCGAGCGCAGCGTCGACGTGTTCGCGACCTCGCTCGGGGACGACGCCGAGGCGGTGGTGCTGATGCTCCAGGAGCGCACCATCGCCGACAAGATGAACCGCCAGCTCACGCATCGCGGCGCGGCGCGCTCGATGGTGGCGCTCGGCGCGATGCTCGCACACGAGATCAAGAACCCGCTCGCCGGCATCCGCGGCGCGGCCCAGCTGCTCGAGCAGTCCGGGCCCGAGGAGGACCGGGTGCTGACCAGCCTGATCTGCGAGGAGACCGACCGGATCGTGCGGATCGTCGAGCGGATGGAGCTGTTCGGCGACGAGCGGCCGGTCGAGCGCGGCCCGGTCAACGTCCACGGGGTGCTCGACCAGGTGAAGCGCTCGGCGCAATCCGGCTTCGGGCGCCACATCCGCTTCGTCGAGACCTACGACCCGTCGCTGCCGCCGGTGCTCGGCAACCGCGACCAGTTGGTCCAGGTGATCCTGAACCTCGTGAAGAACGCGGCGGAAGCGATCGGCGCCGACGCGGTCGACGGCGAGATCACCCTGTCGACCGCCTTCCGCACCGGCCTGCGCCTCCAGGTCCCGGGCTCGCGCGAGCGCGTCAGCCTGCCGATCGAGGTGGCGGTGCGCGACAACGGCCCGGGCATCTCGCCAGACCTGCTCCCGGACCTGTTCGATCCGTTCGTGACGACGAAGGCGCAAGGCTCCGGCCTCGGACTTGCATTGGTCGCCAAGATCGTCGGCGACCATGGGGGCATCGTCGAGTGCGATCCCGCCCCCCGCCGCACCGCCTTCCGAATCCTGCTGCCCATGTCGAGCGCCCGCGACGGGCGCGAAGCGGTCGCGGAGCCCGAGTAAGAGTCATGCCCAACGGCCACATCATCGTCGCGGACGACGACGCCGCGATCCGCACCGTCCTGAACCAGGCGCTGTCGCGGGCCGGCTACGAAGTCCGGTCCACTGGCAACTGCGCGACCCTGTGGCGCTGGGTGGCGCAAGGGGAGGGCGACCTCGTCATCACCGACGTGGTCATGCCCGACGAGAACGTGTTCGACCTGCTGCCGCGGATCAAGCGGGTGCGGCCGGAGCTGCCGGTCATCGTCATGAGCGCGCAGAACACCTTCATGACCGCGATCCGCGCGTCCGAGCGCGGCGCCTACGAGTACCTGCCGAAACCCTTCGACCTGAAGGAGCTGATCGCCATCGTCGGCCGGGCGCTGTCGCGGCCCCGCGGTACGGCGGCGGCCGCCTCGGCCCCCGACAACGAGGACATCCCGCTCGTCGGGCGCTCGCCGGCGATGCAGGAGATCTACCGGGCGCTCGCCCGGCTGATGCCGACCGACCTCACCGTGATGATCACCGGCGAATCCGGCACCGGCAAGGAGCTGGTGGCGCGCGCGCTCCACGATTACGGCCGCCGCCGCACCGGGCCGTTCGTGCCGGTCAACATGGCCGCGATCCCGCGCGACCTGATCGAATCCGAGCTGTTCGGCCACGAGAAGGGCGCCTTCACCGGCGCGCTGCAGCGCTCCGCCGGCCGCTTCGAGCAGGCGGAGGGCGGCACGCTGTTCCTCGACGAGATCGGCGACATGCCGATGGAGGCGCAGACCCGGCTGCTGCGCGTGCTGCAGCAGGGCGAGTACACCACGGTCGGTGGCCGGGTGCCGATCAAGACCAACGTCCGCATCATCGCCGCGACCAACAAGGATCTGCGCATCTCGATCCAGCAGGGGATCTTTCGCGAGGACCTGTTCTTCCGGCTCAACGTGGTGCCGCTGCGGCTGCCGGCGCTGCGCGAGCGCTCCGAGGACGTGCCGGACCTCGTCCGCCACTTCTTCATCCAGGTCGAGCGCGAGGGCCTGACGCGAAAGATGCTCGACGGCGAGGCGATGGAGCGGCTGAAGCGCTACCGCTGGCCCGGCAACGTGCGCGAGCTCGAGAACCTCGTCCGACGCTTGGCCGCCCTCTACCCGCAGGAGACCATCACCGGCCCGGTCATCGAGGCGGAGCTCGATACGCTGCCGCTCAGCCCCCCGGCCTCGGCCGGCAACGGCACCGCCCGCAAGGCCGGCGCCGACAACGAGACCCTGTCCGGCGCGGTGGAGCGCCACCTGTCGGATTACTTCTCCAACTACCGGGACACCCTGCCGCCACCCGGCCTCTACCACCGCATCCTGCGCGAGATCGAAGGCCCGCTGATCGGCGCGGCGCTGGCCGCCACCCGGGGCAACCAGATCCGTGCGGCGGAGCTGCTCGGCGTCAACCGCAACACCCTGCGCAAGAAGGTGCGGGACCTCGACCTGCAGGTGTTCCGCACCGCGCGTTGAGATCAGCGCGGCTGCGTCAGACGTACATCGCGATGGCGGATTGCAGCATCTCGTTGACGGTGCCGATGACCTTGGTGTTGGACGTATAGGCCTGCTGGGTCTCGATCATCTTTGAGAACTGATCCGAGATGCTCGCGTTCGACTGCTCGACCGAGCCGGCGGTGACGGTCGCGCCGTTCAGGCCGAAGCTCGGCGCCCCGGTGCTCGCGGTCGCCACGAAGGCGCCGCCGTCGAGCGAGGCGAGGGTGTCCCGCGCGCCGAACTGGGCCAGGGTCAGGGTTCCGAGCGCCTGGGTGCTGCCATCCGACAGGGTGCTGGTGAGGGCGCCGGCGGGCGAGACCGACAGGCTGGAGAGCGCGCTCGTGCCGGTGGGCGGCATCTGGACCGGCGCACCCTTCGAGGATCCGGCGAACAAGTAATACCCGGTCCCGTTGACGAGATACCCGCTGGCATCGGCGCGAAGTCGCCGCGCCGGGTATAAGCGAGGTCCGACCCGAAGCTCGGCGTCGATGCCGTCCCGAGATTCTGCCGGACGATGAAGTAGCCGTCGCCGCCGATGGCGAGGTTCGTCGCGATGCCGGTCGATCCCACCGTGCCCTGAAGCCCGAGGTTCGACCGCGTGCTGATCGCGACGCCGCCGGCGGGCTGCGTGCCGGCCTCGGTCTGTGCGAGCATGTCGGCGAAGCTCGTATCCGTGTTCTTGAAGCCGGCCGTCGTGCTGTTGGCGATGTTCCCGGAAATGTTGTTCAGCGCGAAGGATTGCGCCGATGTGCCGGTGATGGCGTTCGAGAGCGCATCCATCAGGCTCATCGTAGATCTCCTTCAGGGAACGGCCGCGCCCGATAAGAACACCGACGTCGGCGTGCCGACCGACCGCTCCCGAGCCAACCCTGATTAGAGATTTTATCGTTAATACGCGGTGTGTAACGAATTATATCTGCTACACCCATGATGCCGCCCTAGAAACGAAACTCGACATCTTGGAAATATTCAGACACAAAAATATCGGCGGCGACGATACTTCCACACGACGCTCAAGCCTACTCCCATTCCATTCGCGTCACGGCCACGCCGGTCAGCGCCGCGACGATGCGTTCGCGCTCGGCCCGGCTCGGGGCGATGCGCGCG
>NZ_VRUX01000398.1:0-4036 GCF_008039885.1 Methylobacterium sp. WL103 | reverse complement strand
GCCGAGACCAGCAGGGCCTTCGCGGCGGCGTCCTCGAGGCAGACCGCGACGCGGTCGGCGGGTGCCTCGGCGTCGAAGGGCAACCACGCGGCACCCGAGAGGGTGATGCCGACCTGCGCGGTGAGCAGGTCCGGCCCGCGGGCCATCCACAGGCCGACCACGTCGCCGGGCCCGATCCCGCGGCGCGCCAGGGCGGCGGCGATCCGTCCGGCGCAGGCGAAGACCTCGGCATAGGTGACGTGCGGATGCCGGCCGGCGGCATCGGTCGCGGCGCCGTCGATCAGCGCCGGATGGTCCGGCCGGGCGCGCGCGGTCTCGGCGAAGATCTCGCCCAGCACCTCGTCGCGGATCAAGTCCGGGCGGACCGGGCCGTGCAGCACGGCGCGGTCGGATGCGGTCGCCCCGGGGTGCCGGTCCGCATCGGGCCGGATCATCTCGCCGAGGCTACTCATCGAATGCTCCGCTTCCGGCTCCCTCGTGAAGCCGGCTTCCCGTCTATCTCGCATGCGCAACCGGCCGGCGATCGGAGCGCGTTCCTGACGCCGGATCGTGCCGTTATCGAGGCAGTCCGCCGACCGGGACGGGACCCTGCGAACCGGCCCCGACGCCCGGGTGTATACCTCACCCTTGAACGGGTCTTGAATGACGAATACGAAATCTCACGCCCAGCGCCATCCGGCCGCGTCCACCACGAGCACGGCGCCCTGGCGGACGGCGATGCGGGGGGCGGCCTTGATGTCGAGATGGCCGAGCGCGACCAACATCGCGCGGGCGACGCCGCCGTGGGCGACCACCACGGTCGACCGCCCGAGGTCGGCGAAGACCGGCGCGACGCGCTCGGTCAGCATCGCGTAGCTCTCCGCGCTGGAGCCGGACGGACGGTAGCCCCAGCGGTCACGGTCGCGCGCGCTGGCGCCGCCGGGATCGCGTCGGCGGATCTCGGCCCAGGTCTGCCCCTCCCAGGACCCGAAGTCGATCTCCATCAGGCGGGGATCGCTGCGGTAGCTGGCGGGCGCGAGGCCGAGGCGGTCGCGCAAAATTTCCATGGTCCGCCGCGTGCGCAGCAACGGGCTCGCGATGAACTCGGCCTCGGCGATGCGCTCGCCCGCGAGCGCCGCGAGCCGATCCGCCGCGTCGGCGGCCTGGACCTGTCCGACGGCGTTCAAGGCGATGTCGCGCTGACCCTGCAGGCGGCCTTCCGCGTTCCAATCGGTCTGGCCGTGCCGGATGAAGTAGATCGTCGAAATGGGCTTCACGCTCCGGCGGTCCCGATCGGTGCACTCACCGGTGACGTCCGTGACGGCGGTCTCGCGGAAGGGGGGCGGTCATGGCGGCGCGGTCCATCGGGCAGTGGCGGTCTTGTGGGGCTCGGGTCGCCCCGCATGCAAAGCGGGTGCCCGATCTAGGCCGGAAGGCGATCGGCCGGTAGAAGGTCTGTCCATGAGCAAGAAGCACCGCAAGACGGATGGGCGCCAGAAGGCGGGGACGGCCGGTGTGACAAACTCGCCGGACCGTTCCGCCGCCGCCGCGCGGCGCAAGGCGCCGTCCTCGTCCCTGTGGGCCGCGGCGACCAGCGAGATCGCCGGGACCGCTCCGGCGCTGGTCGCCGCCCACCTGCCGGCCCCGGTCGCGGCGGCGGACGGGATCGTCACCGTCGCCCCGGGGCGCCGTTTCGATCTGGCGAAGGTCGACGCGAACGCCGACGGCGGCCTCGACAAGGATTGGGCGAAGGCTGCGCTGGCGACCGAGCGTGCGCGGATTCAGGCGCTGCAGGAAAAACTCTACGCCGAGCGCCAGCGCAGCCTGCTCGTGGTGTTCCAGGCGATCGACACCGGCGGCAAGGACGGCACCATCCGCGCCGTCTTCGAGGGGGTGAACCCGCAGGGCTGCAGCGTCGCCTCGTTCAAGGTGCCCTCGATCGAGGAGCGCGACCACGACTTCCTGTGGCGCTATCACCAGCGCACCCCGGCGCGCGGCATGATCGGCGTGTTCAACCGCAGCCATTACGAGGACGTGCTGGTGGTGCGGGTGAAGGACCTCGTGCCGGAGCCGGTCTGGCAGGCGCGCTACGGCCTGATCAACGACTTCGAGCGCCTACTCACCGAATCCGGCACCCACATCCTCAAGTTCTTCCTCCACATCTCGAAGGACGAGCAGAAGGAGCGCCTTGAGGCGCGGATCGCAGACCCCGAGAAGCACTGGAAGTTCGATCCGGCCGACCTCGTCGAGCGCAAGTCCTGGGACGCCTACCAGACGGCCTTCTCGGATGCGCTCACCCGGTGCTCGACGCCGCACGCGCCCTGGTACGTGGTGCCCGCCAACCGGAAGTGGTTCCGCAACCTCATCATCGCCCGCACCATCGCGGACACGCTGGAGGCGATGGACCCGCGATTTCCCGAGGCGCAAGCGGGCGTCGCGGAAATGACCGTGCCGGATTGAGGTGCGAAAGATCGGGAACAGGCGTTCGCCGAAAACGTCAGCCTGAGCCTCAATCCTTGTCGAGGCTGAGGTCCGGCGCCTCGGGGTTCTTCATCCCGACCACGTGGTAGCCGGCGTCGACGTGGAGGATCTCGCCGGTCATGCCGCGGGACATGTCGGAGATCAGGTAGGAGGCGGTCTCGCCGACCTCGCCGATCGTCACCGTGCGCCGCAGGGGCGCGTTGTACTCGTTCCACTTGAGGATGTAGCGGAAGTCGCCGATGCCAGAGGCGGCCAGCGTCTTGATCGGGCCGGCCGAGATCGCGTTGACGCGGATGTTCGACGGGCCGAGGTCGGCGGCGAGGTAGCGCACGGAGGCTTCGAGGGCGGCCTTGGCGACGCCCATGACGTTGTAGTGCGGCATCCACTTCTCGGCGCCGTAATAGGTCAGCGTCAGCAGCGAGCCGCCGTTGGGCATGATCTTCTCGGCGCGCTGGGCGACGGCCGTGAACGAGTAGCACGAGATCATCAGCGACTTGGTGAAGTTCGCTTCCGTGGTCTCGACGTAGCGGCCTGTCAGCTCGTCCTTGTCCGAAAAGGCGATGCAGTGGACGACGAAGTCGATCCCCTCCGGAAAAAGTTCGGCGGTCGCGGCGAACACCGCGTCGATCGAGGCCGGGTCGGTGACGTCGCAATGGCCGACGACGTGGGCGTCGAGCTCGCGGGCCAAGGGCTCGACACGCTTCTTCAGAGCGTCGCCCTGGTAGGTGAAGGCGAGCTTTGCGCCATGAGCATGCGCGCTTTTGGCGATGCCCCAGGCGATCGAACGGTTGTTGGCGACGCCGAGCACGAGGCCGCGCTTGCCCGCGAGCAGGTTGCTGCCTTTCGCACCGTCCCTGGCGCCTGCGCCCTGCTCGTCCGTTGCGTCGAAAGCCGCCATGCCACACCCGAAATTTCGCTCTGGCACCCGGGACTCCGGGCCACCCCGCGCTACGGGGCGGCGGTCGCGCCGGTGGCATCCTTAGCGGAGGCGCGCCGGGGACGGAAGTCCGGCGAACCCGCCCGGAGCGCCGCCGGCTATTCGGCGCGGGCGGTCCGTCGGCCCTTCACGAATTCGGTCAGGCCCGCGTCGTCCGCCGGCAGCTGGATCGCGGTCGTCGCGAACAGGTCGCCGCGGGTGCCGTCCTTCTTCGGCAGGCCCTTGCCGCGCAGGCGGAAGGTCCGGCCGGACGAGGTCATCGGCGGCATCTTCATCTCGACGGCGCCGGTGAGCGTCGGCACGCGGATCGCGCCGCCGAGCACCGCATCCTCCAGCGGCAGGTCGACCGTGGTTCGCACGTCCGCGCCGTCCACCGTGAAGCGGGCATGCGGCAGCACGCGGATCGTCAGGAGGGCGTCGCCGGGCTCCGCGCGCGGTCCGCCGGGGGAGCCGAGGCCGCGCAGGCGGATCGTCTGCCCGTCGACGACGCCCTTCGGGATCATCACGTCGAACTCGCGCCCGCCCGGCAAGCCGACCCGGAGCTTATCCTCGCTGACGATCTGCTCGAGGGTCACGCCGAGTTCGGCCGCCACGTCCTCGCCGCGGGCCGGCGCGCGCGCGGGCACATAAAAAAAAAAA
>NZ_VRUX01000397.1:0-4037 GCF_008039885.1 Methylobacterium sp. WL103 | reverse complement strand
CGCGGCGGTGCCGGCGTCGGGCGCCAGCCCCTGCAGCTCGCCGGACGCGATCATCTCCGAGAGCACCATGGCGGTGGTCTGGAGCGCCTCGATCTCCTCGTCGGAATAGACGCGGTAGGTCTTGTTCTGGACGGTGAGCACGCCGAGCGTGTTGCCGGCCCTCAGCAACGGCACGCCGAGGAAGGCGTGATACGCCTCCTCCCCCGTCTCGGGGCGGTAGGAGAAGGCCGGGTGGGTCTGCGCGTCGGAGAGCGAAAGCGGCTCGGCCGTCTGCGCGATCAGGCCGACGAGGCCCTCGTCGGCACGCATCCGCGTGAGGTGGACCGCCTCGCGGTTGAGGCCTTCCGTCGCGAACAGCTCGAGCGTGTTGTCGTCGCGCAGGACGTAGACCGAGCAGACCTCGGCGATGACGTTGGCGGCGATGACCACGACGATGCGGTCCAGGCGCGCCTGGGGGCTGACCGGCTCCGCCATGGCTTCGCGAAGGCGGCGCAGCAGCAGGCGCGGGCCTCCGGGCGCAGCGGGCATCGTCTGGTCAATCCCCTGTCAGCGCGGCGCCGAACGTCGGCGCCGGGCAACCTCAGGTCGAACCCGTCGGACGGGCCTGCAAGACTCAAGCTTGATCCAGGCCGTATAGCGAGTGGAGCGTGCGGACGGCAAGCTCGGTATAGGCCGCGTCGATCAGCACGGAGAACTTGATCTCGGAGGTGGTGATGGCGCGGATGTTGATGCCCTTGTCGGCGAGCGCCCGGAACGCCTTGGCCGCGACGCCGGCATGGCTGCGCATTCCGACGCCGATCGCCGACACCTTCACCACGTCGGTGGCGCCTTCGATCTGGGCGAAGCCGATCGTGTCGTGCGCCCGATCGAGCACTGTGCGGGCGCGGTCGTAGTCGGCCGCCGGCACGGTGAAGGTCATGTCGGTGGTGGACTGGTCGCCCGACACGGTCTGGATGATCATGTCGACGTTGATGTTGGCGTCGGCGAGCGGCCCGAAGATCGCGGCGGCGACGCCGGGGCTGTCCTTGACACGGCGAAGCGTGATCTGCGCCTCGTCCCGCGCGAAGGCGATCCCGGTGATGATCTGCTGTTCCACGTCGGTTTCCTCGTCGCAGATGAGGGTGCCGGGGCGCGCGGCGTCCGGCGGATCGAAGGAGGAGCGGACCGTGGTCGGCACCCGGTGCACCATGGCGAGCTCGACGGAGCGGACCTGCAGCACCTTGGCGCCGAGGGAGGCCATCTCCAGCATCTCCTCGAAGGTGACGCGCTCCATGCGCCTCGCCTTCGGCACGACGCGCGGGTCGGTGGTGTAGACCCCGTCCACGTCGGTGTAGATGTCGCAGCGCTCCGCGCCGATCGCGGCGGCGATCGCGACCGCGCTGGTGTCCGACCCGCCACGGCCCAAAGTCGTGATCCGGCCGGTCTCGGAATGGATGCCCTGAAAGCCGGCGATCACCGCCACCTCGCCGCGCTTGAAGCCGGCGTCGAGCCGGGCGCCGTCGATCTCCTCGATGCGGGCCGAGCCGTGCGCGTCCGAGGTCTGGATCGGGATCTGCCAGCCTTGCCAGGAGCGGGCCGCGATGCCGGCCTTGCGCAGCGCGATCGCCAGCAGGCCGGAGGTGACCTGCTCGCCCGATGCGACGACGGCGTCGTACTCGGCGGCGTCGTAGTCGCCGTCGGCGTCCTTGACCCAGCCGACGAGCTCGTTGGTTTTGCCCGACATCGCCGATACCACGACCGCGACCTCGTAGCCGGCCGCGACCTCGCGGGCGACGTGGGCGGCCACGTTGCGGATGCGCTCGACGTTGGCGACCGAGGTGCCGCCGAATTTCATCACCAGACGGGGCATGGAGCGTCCGCGTTTCTCAAACTTCGTCGATCGGCCGATCCGGGCGCATCGGGACCGGGCGTGTAGGACGGCCCGCGGGGATTTCCGAGCGACCGCGCCGATCGCTGTACCGCACCGGCGTCCGGCGGGTACAAGCGGGGTCGGGACCTGTCAACACGCCGCCGATTCCGCTGCCGCGTTCCGCTGCGAAGTTCGGCCGCCCGTGCGAACCGGTCGGGCCGGCGCGTGTTTCCAACTGCCTGGTACGGACCCTCAAGGAGAGCGGATGAGCATCGACGAGACCGCCGCGGGCGGCGCCGCGCACGCGCGCACCGGGTCGGTGAACCCGGCCGAAATCGCCCGGTTCGACGCGCTGGCGGCGACGTGGTGGGACCCGCGCGGGCCGATGCGGGTGCTGCACCGCTTCAATCCCGTCCGCCTCGCCTACATTCGCGACACGGTCTGCCGCCATTACGGGCGCTCGGCTGAGACGCCCTTCGCGCTGGACGGCCTCTCGGTGGTCGACGTCGGCTGCGGCGGCGGCGTGCTGTCCGAGCCGCTGGCGCGCCTCGGCGCCGACGTCACCGGCCTCGACCCGGCCGTGCAGAACATCGCCGCCGCCCGCCGCCATGCGGAGGCCGAGGGCGTGCCCGTGGATTACCGGGCCGAGACCATCGAGTCGGTGGCCGCCGCGGGCCGGACCTTCGACGTGGTGCTGATCATGGAGGTGATCGAGCACGTCTCCGACATGCCGGCCTTCGTCCGCACCGCGGCCTCGGCGGTGAAGCCGGGCGGCCTGCTCTTCGCCGCGACGCTGAACCGGACGATGCGCTCCTTCGCGCTCGCGATCGTCGGTGCCGAATACGTCCTCGGCTGGCTGCCGAAGGGCACGCACGACTGGCAGAAGTTCGTGACGCCGTCCGAGCTGACGGCTGCGCTCCGGGGCGGCGACCTGTCCGTGACCGACACGACGGGCGTCGTCTACAACCCGCTTACGGACGGATGGCGGGTGGGCCGCGACACGGCGGTGAACTACATGCTGGCGGCCGAGAAGCCGGCTTAGGGCGCCCCTGCCCAACCCTGCCACCACCGGGCGGTCCCCGAAGGAGACGCGATGCTCGAGAAGATACCCGCCGCCGTGGGCCATGCCCTGTCCGACCTCAAGGCCGGGCTCGAGAAGGCCGTCTTTCACGCCGAATTCCCCGACGCTCCGGCGACGATCGCGTTGACGAGCCCAGACTTCGCCGACGGCGCGGCTCTGCCGGCCCGTTTCACCGCGGACGGTGACGGAACCTCGCCGCCGCTTGCCTGGAGCAACCTTCCGGCCGGCACGGCCGCCGTCGTGATCCTGGCGGAGGATGCCGACAGCCCGACGCCGCATCCGCTGGTGCATCTGATCGCGTGGAACCTAGCGCCGGCCATGTCGGATCTCGCCGAGGGCGCGTTGACCGCGGATGCGCCCGTGGATCTGGGCAAGAACAGCTTCCTCAAGGACGGCTGGCTGCCGCCGGACCCGCCGAGCGGTCACGGCGCGCACCGCTACCTGTTCCAGGTCTACGCCCTCGACCGTCGCCTCGACCTGTCGCCCTCCCCGGGCCGCGGCGCGCTGCTCGACGCGATGCGAGGCCACGTCCTGGCAAAGGGCTCGCTCACCGGGACCTACCAGCGGCGCTGAGGCGCATAGCCGGCCTCGATCGATCGAGGGCGGATGACCAAACCAACGGAACGCGCGCGATGAAGGCTCTCCTCTGCACCCGGCTCGGCGGACCGGACGACCTGTCGATCGAGACGTTGCCCGATCCCGTGCCCGGCCCCGGCGAGGCGCTGGTGCGGGTCTCGGTCGCCGCGCTCAACTTCTTCGACACGCTGATCATCGCCGGGCGCTACCAGGTGAAGCCGGAGCTGCCGTTCTCGCCCGGCGGCGAAGCCTGCGGCGTGGTCGAGGCGCTCGGCCCCGGCGCGGAGGGCGTGCGGGTCGGCGACCGGGTGATCGTGCACGCCAAGTACGGCGCCTGCCGCGAACGGGTGACCGTCCCAGTGCGCCTGCTGACCCCCGTGCCCGACGGCGTGAGTGACGAGCAGGCGGCGGGCCTGACGATCACCTACGGCACCTCGCTGCATGCCCTGCGCAACCGCGCGAAGGTCCGGCCGGGCGAATGGCTCGCGGTGCTCGGCGCCTCGGGCGGCGTCGGCCTCGCGGCGGTGGAAC
>NZ_VRUX01000396.1:0-4039 GCF_008039885.1 Methylobacterium sp. WL103 | reverse complement strand
GCGCCCGGCGAGGTCGCCGGCCACCTGCATCCCTGCGGCAAGGTCGCGATGCGCGGCCGGGCGGTGCGCCGCCGCTGCTTCGTCACCGACGGAACCCGCCTGGTGATGCCGGCCTTCGGCGCCTACGCCGGGGGCCTCAACGTCCGCGACGCGGCGTTTGAGCCGCTGTTTTCCAAGGACTTCACCGCACACTTGCTGGGCGACGGGCGGGTGTTCTCCATCGGGCGCGGGATGCTCTCGAAGGATTGAGATGTGCGCGATACTGCTCTTGAGCATCGAAACCGATACCGTCGTCGGACATGCCGAGTGCCGTATACCTGCTTGCCAGCCGTCGGCATGGCACCCTCTACCTCGGCGTGACAAACGACCTTGCTCGTCGTGTTCATGAGCACAGGGCGAAGAGATATCGCAGGTTCACTGCGACCTACGACGTGAATCGCCTCGTTTGGTACGAACTCTACGATCGGATCGTCGACGCGATCGACCGCGAGGAGGCGCTCAAGAAGTGGTGTCGCGACTGAAAGGTCCGACTCATCGAGGACTTCAATCCCGAATGGTCGGACCTCTATCCGACGCTTGCGGGCTGGACGGGGCTTTGAAACACCACCCCGTCATTCCGGGCTCCGCTGCGCGGCCCCGGAATGACGGGGATGGCGTGAAGATCATGAACAGCCGTGCGCGTGCCCATCATGCTCCGGCAGCGTCAGCCCGAAATGCGAGACCAGGTCGGCGACCTGGGCCGGGCTGAGCTGGCGCGGGTTGAGGTTACGCAGGAGCAGGTAGAGCTTGGCCGTCTCCTCCAGCTCCTCGGTGGCGAAGACGGCGGCCTCCAGGCTCTCGCCGGCCACCACCGGGCCGTGGTTGGCGAGCAGCACGGAGGCGTACTTCCCCGCCAGACCCCGGATCGCATCGGCCACCGCGGGATCGCCGGGGCGGTAGTACGGCACGAGGGCCGTGCCGCCGGTGCGCATCAGGTAGTACGGCGTCAGCGGCGGCAGCACCGCCTTCGGGTCGATCTCGGGCAGCATCGACACCGCCACCGCGTGGGTCGAGTGCAGGTGGACGATGGCGCGAGCCTCGGCGCGGCTCTCGTAGAGCGCGGTGTGCAGCGGGATCTCCTTGGTCGGCTTGTCGCCGGAGACCACCCGACCCGCGGCGTCGAGGCGCGAGATCCGGGCCGGGTCGAGGAAGCCGAGCGAGGCGTTGGTCGGCGTCACCAGCCAGCCGCCGTCGGGCAGGCGCAGGGAGATGTTGCCCGAGGAGCCGGGCGTCAGGCCGCGCTCGAACAGCGAGCGCCCGTGGCGGCAGATGTCCTCGCGCTGCTTCGACTCGCTCATGCCCGATCCCTCATGCCCGATCCCTCATGCGGTCGCGCCCGCGACCAGCGCGAAGCCGAGGTCGATCGTCTCGGCCGGTCCGCCCGCCGCCAGACGCTCGGCGGCGATTTCGCCGATCCGCAGCCGGGGCGTGCGGATCGTCGAGAGCGGCTGCGGCATCGCCGCGGTGATGTCGAGGCCGTTGTAGCCGAACAGCGCGAGCCGGTGCGGGATCGACCACCCGCGCGCCAGGCAGCAGAAGTAGCCGCCGAGCGCCATGTCGTCGTTGGAGAAGTACACGGCGTCGAGGTCCGGCGTGCGGTCGAGCAGCCGGTCGAGCGCCGCCCGCCCCGCCGTAGCGGAGGACGGTTCGGCCACGATCTCGCGGTCGATCAGCCCGTGCCCCGTGCCTTGCAGGGCCGCCTCGAACCCCGCGAGCCGCTTGCCCGCCCGGAGGTCGCGAAAGATGTCGTGGCCGACATAGCCGATGCGGCGGTAGCCCCGCGCCAGCAGGTGCGCGGCGCTGGCCTCGCCGACCGCCCGGTTGGAGAAGCCGACGACGAGGTCGAGGCCCGGCCCGTCCGTGTCGATCATCTCGACGACGCGTATGCCGGCGGCGCGCAGCAGCGCCACGGTGTCGGGATTATGCTCCAGACCGGTGAGGACGAGCCCGGCCGGGCGCCACGACAGCAGGGCGGCGACCAGCGCCTCCTCGCGGTCGGGATCGTAGTCGGAGACGCCGATCACGCTCTGGAAGCCGGTGCGGTCGAGCGCCCCCGTCAGCCCGCGCAGCAGGTCGGGGAAGACGATGTTGGCGAGTGACGGGATCACGATGCCGACGAGCTGCGAGCCGGCCGACGCCGCGTTGCCGGCCAGCGACCCGGCCAGGCGGTTCGGCACGTAGCCGAGCTTGGCCACCGCCTCGGCCACGCGGTCGGCGGTGCGCTTGGAGAACGAGCCCTGGTTGCGCAGCACCCGCGAGACGGTGCTCTCGCCGAACCCCGATTCCCGGGCGACGTCCGCCAGCGTCACGAGGCGCCGATGCAGGTTCATGGTGGCCCTTCGCGCGGCGAGATCAGAAGCGACATATCGAGCATCGCTGTCACCCGCAACTCGATTGGCAGCGCTGCCAAAATACTTTAGGCAGAATCCAAGCGCCGCATCACGGCGCAGAATCAATCATGACGCCGACGCGCCAAGACGTCGGCCTTGGAGGACGCCATGAGTTCACCAGCCGCCGTGCTGCCGGGCAGCGCCGTGCCGTCGAAGGACTTGGTCGAGCAGACCTATACGAAGGTGTTCTGGCGCCTCGTGCCGTTCCTGATGCTTTGCTACGTCGTCGCCTACCTCGACCGGGTGAACGTCGGCTTCGCCAAGCTGCAGATGTCCCAGGACCTCGGCTTCAGCGAGACGGTCTACGGCTTCGGCGCGGGCGTGTTCTTCATCGGATACTTCCTGTTCGAGGTGCCCTCGAACGTGATCCTCCACAAGGTCGGCGCACGGATCTGGATCGCCCGGATCATGGTCACCTGGGGGATCATCTCGGGCGCGTTCCTGTTCGTGAACTCGGCGACCACCTTCTACATCATGCGCTTCCTGCTCGGGCTCGCCGAGGCCGGCTTCTACCCGGGCGTGATCCTCTACACGACGGCCTGGTTCCCGGCCCATCGCCGCGCCAAGGTCATCGCCGTGTTCATGGCGGCGATCCCCGTCTCGGGCATCTTCGGCAACCCGCTTTCGGGCTGGATCATGGACGCGTTCAACGGCGCGCACGGCCTGGCCGGCTGGCAGTGGATGTTCGTGATCGAGGCGGTGCCGGCGGTGCTGGTCGGCGTCGCGGTGTTCTTCTACCTCGACAACCGCGCCTCCGAGGCCAAGTGGCTGAACGACGCCGAGAAGGCGGTGATCGAGCGCGACATCGCCGCCGACAACGTCGGCAAGGAGACGAGCCCGCACTCGATCGCGACCGTGTTCAAGAACGGCCGCGTCTGGTTCATGAGCTTCATCTACTTCTGCTTCGTCACCGGCCAGTACGGCCTGACCTTCTGGATGCCGACCCTGGTGAAATCCACCGGCGTGCAGGGCAACCTCAACATCGGCCTCATCAGCGCGATCCCGTTCCTGTTCGCGGTGTTCGTGATGATCCTGCTCGGACGCAGCGCCGACCGGATGCGCGAGCGGCGCTGGCACTTGATCGTGCCGGCGCTCTGCGGCGCCGTCGGCTTCGTCGTCGCGGCCACCGCCGGCAGCACCACGATCGCGATCATGGCGCTCTCGGTGGCGGCCGGCGGGGTGCTCACCTGCGCGCCGCTGTTCTGGTCGCTGCCCACCGCCTTCCTCTCGGGTGCGGGCGCCGCCGCCGGCATCGCGCTGATCAACTCGGTCGGCAACCTCGCGGGCTTCGCCAGCCCCTACGTGATCGGCGCCCTGAAGGACTACAGCGGCAACACCGCCACCGGCATGTACGCCCTCGCCGCGATGCTGGTGCTCGGTTCGATCGCGACCTTCGTGACGCCCAAGGGCCTGGTGAACCGCTAGACCCCGGCACCCGCCGCCCAAGGCCCCAACCGGACATCCGCGATGACAGCAACCTCCTCCGCCCGCCACGCCGCTGTGATCGGGCTCGGCTCGATGGGCTTCGGCATGGCGGCCTCGCTGCTGCGCGCCGGCTTCACGGTCGCGGCCTGCGACGTGAACCCCGAGGCCGTCGCCCGCTTCTCGGC
>NZ_VRUX01000395.1:0-4046 GCF_008039885.1 Methylobacterium sp. WL103 | reverse complement strand
GCTCTCGGGCCGCGCCGCCACCGCCGGCGCGGGACCGGTGGTCTGCGCCTGCCACGGGGTCGGGCTCGACGTCATCACGGCGGCCATCACGGGCGGCGCGGGCTCCGTCGAGGCGGTGGGCGCGGCCTGCAAGGCCGGCACGAATTGCGGCTCGTGCATCCCTGAGATCCGCAAGCTGCTGCCCGAGGCGCTTGCGCGCGACGCCGCGTAGCATCAGGTTCGTCCGTGACCCAGACGAGATCCAAGCCGACCCTCATGAGCACGCCCCGCCAGCCGCGCGAGACCCGCGCCGGCCTCGAACCCCTCGCCGTCCTCCCGGTCTTCGTGCCGCTGCAGGGCAAGCGCGCGGTGCTGGCCGGCTCGAACGGCGGCGCGCCCTGGAAGGTGAAGCTGCTCGCCGCCGCCGGCGCCCACGTCGACGTCTACGCGGCGGAGCCGAGCGAAGAGATGCGAAGCGTGCCGGGCGAGGTCGTCGCCGGCAGCGTGACCCTACACGAGCGCGCCTGGGCGCCGGACGACTTGTGGGGCTCGGCCTTCTGCATCGGGGCGATGGAGGACGAGGCCGAGTGCGTTGCCTTCGTCGCCGCCGCGCGCGGCACCGGCGCCATCGTCAACGCCGTCGACCGGCCGCATCTCTGCGACGTGAAGTTCGGCGCCATCGTCAACCGCTCGCCGTTGGTGGTCGGCATCTCGACGGAAGGCGCGGTGCCGGTCTTCGGGCAGACCGTGCGGGCGCGCATCGAAGCGATGCTGCCGCGCGGGTTTTCGCGCTGGGTCGCGGCTGCGCGGGACTGGCGCGAGGGTGTCACCGCGCGCTTCCACGGCTTTGCCGAGCGCCGCGGCTTCTGGGAACGGTTTTCGGATCTGGCCTTCGCCGAGCCAGACCGGGCGCCGACGGACGCGGACCTCGAACGGCTGCTCGCGCAGACCGAGCCCGCGCCCAAGGGCGGGGCGGTGACGCTCGTCGGCGCCGGGCCGGGCGACGCCGAGCTGCTGACGCTGAAGGCGCTGCGTTCCTTACGCAACGCCGACGTGATCCTCTACGACGACCTCGTCGCCCCCGAGATCCTGGATTACGCCCGCCGCGAGGCGCGCACGATGCTGGTGGGCAAGACCGGCCATGGGCCGTCCTGCCGCCAGGACGACATCAACGCGCTGATGGTCTCGCTCGCCAAGTCCGGCAAGCAGGTGGTGCGCCTCAAGTCCGGCGACCCGCTGATCTTCGGCCGCGCCGGCGAGGAGATCGAGGCCTGCCGGCAGGCCGGCATCCCCGTCGCCGTGGTGCCGGGGATCAGCGCGGCGCAGGGTGCGGCGGCCTCCCTCGGCGTCTCGCTCACCCACCGCGACGCGGCGCGCCGCCTGCAATACGTCACCGGGCACGACCGCCGCGGCGCGCTGCCAGACGACCTGAACTGGGGGGCGCTGGCCGACCCCTCGGTCACCACCGTGGTCTACATGCCCAAGCGCACCCTGCGGGTGCTGCTGGAGCGCGCGGTCGCCGAAGGCCTCGCGCCCGCGACGCCGGCGCTCCTGACCTTCAACGCCACCCGCCCCGATCAGCAGGTTGTGACAGGCACGGCCTTCGACCTTGCCGACCGCGCGGACGCGGCAGGCCTGGACGGTCCGGCGATCCTGATGATCGGCGAAGCCCTGCGCCACACGAAGGCTTCGTCCGCCCTCGACGACGTGGCCTTGCCGACGCCGTTCGAAGCAGCGGGCTCCGTCGCGTCCTGACCGCGTTGGTCGAGGCCTCACGCGGTCGGCGCTTGATCGGCGCGCCGGCGTCCAGGCGGATGGCCGTGGCGGTGGATACCGAGGCCTGAGGCAAAGCGCCAGGGTCCTTAGAAGTGCCCCGACCTTGCCACCCGCGGCCGCCCATGCTGTTCCAGCGGCCTTCGCGAGAAGGTCACCTCCATGCGCCGCGCCCTCCTGCCCATCATCGCCTTCGTGCTCGGCTTCGTCGGGCTCACGGCCGCGGCCGTGTTCACGCTGATGCCGGAACGGACGGAGGTGGCGGCTTCGAGCGTCGGCGGGCCGTTCACGCTAGTGGATCAGGACGGGAAGGCGGTCACCGAAGCCAACTTCGCCGGCGCGACGCACCTCGTGTTCTTCGGCTTCACCCACTGCCCCGACATCTGCCCGACGACCCTGCAGCAGATCTCGGACGTGCTGGCGGCGCTCGGGCCGAAGGCCAAGGCAATGAAGGTCGCCTTCATCACCGTCGACCCGGAGCGGGACACGCCGGCGAGCCTCAAGGCCTACCTGTCGAGCTTCGATCCGCGGATCACCGGGCTCACCGGCAGCCCGGCCCAGGTGGCGGCGGCCGTGAAGGCTTATCGCGCCTACAGCCGCAAGGTGCCGGGCAGGGACGGCGACTACACGATGGAGCACACCGCCCTGGTGTACGTGATGGACGGCAAGAACCGCTTCCTCGGCGCGCTTAACCTGATGCGCCCGGCCGACGAGACGGCGGCGGAACTGGCCAAGCGGATCTGATCGGCCGCCCCCAGCGGCCCGGCCTCACGCCGCCGGGCGTCGCGGACGCAGCACGCCGCTGCGCGAGGTGCGTGACAGCCCGTGCTCCGTCTTGTTCCACTGCGAGGGCGCGCGGACGAACTCGATCACCGCGAGCCACGCGGCGACGCTCACCAGGGCGAAGTAGAACGGCATCACCGGCACGAACCACAGGAGGTCCCACCAGCCCCGGCGGATGCATCCGAGCGCCGGCGGCAGGATCAGGGCCGTGATGCCTGACAGGAACAGGGTGATCGCGACGCCGATGGGGAGGTTGCGCCAAAACTCGGGTGCGACCGGAATCTCGAAGAGCAGGAAGTCGGCGCACGCCCAGATGAGGAAGACCGGGTAGACCAGCGCGGAGGCGACCGCGCCGGGAATCAGCGTCGCGGCGCAGAGTGTGTCGAGGCGCCCGAGGCGCCGATAGGTTTCGATGGGGTTGCGGCCGTGGGTGACGGTGGTCTGCAGGAACCCCTTCATCCAGCGGACGCGCTGGTGCAGCCAGGCCCGCAGCACGATCGGTGCCTCCTCGATCGTCGCGCTCGGCAGGTCGCCGACGTGGTAGCCGGCGCAGGCCAGCCGCATCCCGAGGTCGGCGTCCTCGGTGACGTTGCGCGCGTCCCAGCCGTGCAGCTCGCGCAGCACCGCGGTGCGGATGTGCATCGAGGTTCCCCCGAGCGGCATCGGCAGGTGCCAGTGCGCCAGCGCCGGGTTCAGCACGTCGAACAGGCCGGCATATTCCAGGGCGAAGCACCGGGCGATCCAGGAATCCTCCGGGTTGTCGATCACCAGGCGGCCCTGCAGGCAGGCGGTGCTGGCGGGCGCCCGCGCAAAGATCTCGGCGGCGAGGCGCAGCTGGCCCGGGTCGGGCACGTCCTCGGCGTCGTAGACCACGAGCAGCTCGCCGCGGGCGAGAGGCAGGGCGACGTTGAGCGCCCGCGGCTTCGTCCGCGGCCGGCCGTCGGGAACCGCGATCACCTCGAAGCGGGCGGGCAGCGGGATCCGCGCGAGGGCGGCGATAGTGCCGGCATCGTCCGCCTCGACGACGAACTTCAGGTCGAGCTTGGCCAACGGGTAGTCGAACCGGGCCAGCGCCGAGACGAGGCGCGGCACCACGCGGGCCTCGCGATAGAGCGCCACGAGGACGGTGTACGTCGGCAGATCGCGGTCGTTCAAGGGCGCGACGACTGGTGGCGGCACGGTCGGGGAGGGGATGAACAGGGCTCCGACGCGGAAGATCGCCATCGCCAGGAACAGCGTCTGCGCCGCCACGACCAGGATCAGTGCGAGGATCGGCGGCAAAGCCTCGAAAGCCAGGGTGCCGGCGCAGGCGATCAGGGCGGCGAGCGCCAGACCCGGCCCGAGCGGCCGGGTGCCGAAGGCCCAACCCGGCGCCTTCGCTTCCAGGTCGTCGGCGGCGTACTCAGCGATGGCTTTCGGCATTGCCGCGAACAGGGCCGCGCGCAGGCGCGTCGGGCTCGTCACCGCAGGCATCCGCCCGCGCGGACTGCGCCCGGCGAGCAGTTCGGCGA
>NZ_VRUX01000394.1:0-4046 GCF_008039885.1 Methylobacterium sp. WL103 | reverse complement strand
GGTCCGCGCGGGGCGGCGAGTCGGGGAAGGCGGGTGGAGGTTAGCGCGCCTTCACGGGGCGTTCGGCGGCCGGATCGGGCGCCGTCGCAGTTGGCGCGGGGCGGAGTTCCGGGTTCGCGCCGCGGACCTCCTCGAACCGGACCATGCGGACCGCGCCGATGGTCTCCAGGGTGATCCGCTCCTGCGCGGTCGCGGCCCGCGGGGTGAGGAGCGCCATCAGCCCGGCGGCGAGGGTGGCGGCGACGATCGTCTTTGTGGGGTGGGGCATCGGATGTCTCCGTCTGGCTGCTGGCTCCCCGCCGGCCCGGGGACGATGCCTGGCTTTCGTTTCGAGTAGACCGGTCGTCTCGAACTTCGGCGTAAAAGGATACTGTCTCGGGATCGTTGGAACGCGGGTGGGTTCAGTGCGGCGCGAGGCCGAGGAGGCGGCGGGTCGTCCCGATGGCGGCCTCGAACGGGGCGTCGGTCCGGACGATCTTGGCCATCAGGCTCGCACCGAGCCAGACGTGGTACAGGTCTTCGGCAGTCGTCTGCGGCTCGCCCTGGACCGTGAGCGACCCTTCCGCCACGCCCGCCGCGATGGCGTGCGACAGCCGTTCGATGATCCCCGCGGTGCCGCCCTTGAGGGCGAGGCGCATCGCCTCGGACAGGTCCGAGACTTCCGCCGCAAGCTTCACCGCGAGGCACTTGCGCTGGTAGTCGATGCTCCCCTGCGTCGCCTGCCACTTGCGCCAGTAGTTCATCAGGCGCTCGGCCTGGTTCAGGCCCGGTTCGGCGAGCGTCGCGTCGAGGTCGGCGAGGTAGGCTTCGAAGTAGTCCGCCAAGAGGGCCTCGCCAAAGGCCTCCTTGGAGCCGAAGTAATGGTAGAACGATCCCTTCGGCACGCCGGCCGTGGTCAGGATCTCGTTGAGGCCGACCCCGGAGAACCCCTTCGCGCCGACGAGGCCGTAGGCGGTGTCGAGGATTTCTTGGCGGGTGTCGGTGTGTGCGGCGTCGCGTGGCATGACGGTGAGATAGGCCGAATTAGACCGGTCGTCTAGAGGCAGCTTTCACTTTTTTGGCGAAGGGCTCGGCAGGCTGCCTCGCAGGCGCCGCTTGCCTCGGTCGAAACGCGGCCGTGCGGCTCGCCGCTACCGCTTTCCGGGTGTCGCCGTCGGCCATTCGACGATCCGGTCCGGGAGTTCGTCGTCGGTGAACTCCTCCTCGTTGCCGGCCATCCGGCCGCGGATCGAGATGCCGGCGTCGTGGACGCTGTTGCGCGAGCCCGAGATCAGGTGGTGCCAGTCGTACAGCGGCTCGCCGTCGCGGATCAGGCGGTAGGCGCAGGTGGGCGGCAGCCACGGGATCGTGCGCACCGCCTCGGGGGTGAGCCGGACGCAATCCGGCACCCGGACCTGGCGCTTGGCGTAGTCGCGGCAGCGGCAGGCATGGCCGTCGAGCAGGGTGCAGCCGACGTCGGTGTGGTGGACCTCGCCGGTGTCGTCGTCCTCGAGCTTCAAGAGGCAGCAGCGGCCGCAGCCGTCGCACAGGCTCTCCCACTCGGCCGGCGTCATCGCTTCGAGGGTCTTCTCCCGCCAGAACGGCAGGGCGGCGCCCGCGGGGGCGGGCTTGGGGTTCCCCATCGGGAACACCTCTCACGTGACAGGGGCTGAAGCGCCCCCTGTGCCGCAAGGCGGGCGCGGGTGCAACCCGGCCGCGACCCGGCCACCGGGGCGCCCCAATCCGCCATCAAGGTTGACGCGACCTTTCCCCGGCGCCCGCCGGACCCATCGCCGCGCAGGCCGCGTTCCATCTCGCGAAAGGCCCCGCGGCTTGGTAGAGAGGGGTACGGTCCCCTCGTCCGCGGGTCCGTCGAGGCGTCTCAAGGAGCCGGAACCCCGTCGTGCGCCTGCCGAACGTCTCCCGCCTCCTCACCCGCATCAAGCACGCGTCGCTGGCCTTCGACGCCTGGGTCAACGCGGGCCTGTACGACAGCGGCGTCTCCGGCGGCGCGGTCTACGGCCGCTTCCAGGAGCGGATGAAGGTCTTCGCCTTCCGCGGCTGGAAGCGGGTGGCCCTCGACCTGACGAGCGAGGGCGTGACCCTCGGCACGGGGGCTGCGATCCTGATGCTCGCGCTGGCGCAGCCGGCCTTCAACCTCACCAGCGACAACTGGCTCAAGGCCCAGGACCTCGCGGTCACCTTCCTCGACCGCTACGGCACCGAGGTCGGGCGGCGCGGGATCAAGCACGACGACTCGCTCAAGCTCGACGAATTCCCCGATATCATGATCAAGGCCCTGGTCTCGACCGAGGACCGGCGCTTCTACGAGCATTGGGGCATCGACCCGATCGGCACGCTGCGCGCGCTCGTCAACAACTCGCGCGGCGGCGGCAGCACCCAGGGCGGCTCCTCGATCACCCAGCAGCTCGCCAAGAACCTGTTCCTCACCAACGAGCGCTCGCTGGAGCGCAAGGTGAACGAGGCGTTCCTGGCCCTGTGGCTCGAGAGCCACCTGACGAAGAACGAGATCCTCAAGCTCTACCTCGACCGCGCCTACATGGGCGGCGGCACCTTCGGCGCGGTGGCGGCGGCGGATTACTATTTCGGCAAGCCGCTCAAGGACATCAGCCTGGCCGAGGCCGCGATGCTGGCCGGCCTGTTCAAGGCGCCGAGCAAGTACGCGCCGAGCGTCAACCTGCCGGCGGCCCGCGCGCGCGCCGTCGACGTGCTGCACAACATGGTCGAGGCCGGCTTCGTCACCGAAGGGCAGATCCAGACGGCTTTGCGCAACCCGGCGACGCCGGTGACGCGCACCCGCGACATCACCGCCGACTACTACCTCGACTGGGCCTTCGGCGAGATCAAGGCCATGGCGGATGCGGGCAAGTTCAAGAACGACCGGGTGCTGACGGTGAAGACGCCGCTCGACCTCGGCATCCAGAAGCGCGCCGACCAGGTGGTGGCCGACATCCTGCGCAAGTCCGGCGAGGCCTACGACGTCGACGAGGCGGCGATGGTGATCCTCGATCCCGACGGGGCGCTGCGCGCCATGGTCGGCGGCGCCGACTACGGCGAGAGCCAGTTCAACCGCGCCACCGACGCGTTGCGCCAGCCCGGCTCGTCGTTCAAGCCCTACGTCTACGCGGCGGCGCTCAACTCCGGCCTGTTCCGGCCCGACACGGTGGTCGTCGACAGCCCCGTCTGCCTCGGCAACTGGTGCCCGCAGAATTACGGCCGCTCCTATTCCGGGCGCCAGCCGATGTGGCTCGCGGTGGCGAAATCGATCAACACCATCCCGATCAAGGTCTCGATCGCCATCGGCAAGGGCCTCGGGATCAAGGGCGACTTCCAGGCCGCGAAGGCGGGGCGCGCCAAGATCATCGACACGGCCCACCGCATGGGCATCACCACGCCGCTGGTCGACTCGGTGTCGCTGCCGATCGGCTCGGCCGAGGTCACGGTGCTCGACCAGGCCGCCGCCTACGCGGTGTTCGCCAACGGCGGGCGCAAGGCCAAGCCCTACGCGGCGTCCGAGGTGAAGAATTCGAGCGGCGAGGTGATCTACCGCCACGACGACGAGAAGCCCGAGCAGGTGCTCTCGACCCAGGTCGTCGCCGACATGAACTACATGCTGAACAAGGTGGTCGAGGAGGGCACCGGCCGCCGCGCGCAGCTGGAAGGCATGAAGGTCGCGGGCAAGTCCGGCACCACGAACGCCTACCGCGACGCGTGGTTCGTCGGCTACACCGGCAACTACGTCGCCGCGGTCTGGTTCGGCAACGACGACCACACCTCGACCAACAAGATGACCGGCGGCTCGCTGCCCGCCACCGCCTGGCACGACGTGCTGGAGGTCGCCCACCAGGGCATCGAGCTAAAACCGCTGCCGGGGCTCAAGGCCCCGAACGCCGCCGCCGCCCAGGCCGCCGCCTCGACCCCCACCGACCCGGCCGCCACCAGCTACGGCAAGCTCTCGCGCCGCAGCTTCGAGGTGATCGGCGGCCTGAACGGCCTGTTCCGCACCGTCGAGCGGGCGCCCACTTCGACGGACGCGGCGTCAACTT